>CALABN010000265.1 GCA_937885735.1 uncultured Bacteroidota bacterium
CTTATATCGACGAACAGTCGTCGGAGGACATAGCCGCCCAAAAGGGTACGCCTACCGAACCTGGACAGAACAGCCCGTTCCGCGACCGTCCTATAGAGGAAAACCTCGACCTGTTCAACAAAATGAACCGTGGCGAGATTGAGGAAGGCAAAATGGTGCTCCGTGCCAAAATTGACATGGCAAACCCTAACATGCACTTCCGCGACCCTATCATATACCGCGTTGTGAAACACCCACACCACCGCACAGGAACCAAATGGCAGGCTTATCCTATGTACGATTTCGCACATGGACAAAGCGACTATTTCGAGGGTGTCACTCACTCTTGCTGCACACTCGAGTTTGTTGTTCACCGCCCTGTATACGATTACTGGATTGACGAGTTGAAACAAGGCAAGGACCTTGACGACAACCGTCCTCACCAATACGAGTTCAACAAACTGAACCTCAACTATACCCTTATGAGCAAGCGCAATCTGCTCATCTTGGTAAAGGAAGGCCTTGTCAAGGGCTGGGACGACCCTCGAATGCCGACTATCTGCGGATTCCGCCGTCGTGGATACACTCCTGAATCTATCCGCAATTTTGTTGACAAGATTGGCTATACAACATACGATGCCTTGAACGATTTCGCCTTGCTCGAAAGTTCAATCCGCGAGGATTTGAATGCCCGCGCCACCCGCGTTTCAGCCGTGCTCAATCCTGTAAAGTGCATCATTACAAACTATCCTGAAGGAAAGGTTGAGGAACTTGAGGCCATCAACAATCCTGAAGATCCGAACGCAGGAACCCACACTATCGAGTTCAGCCGCGAATTGTGGATTGAGCGCGACGACTTTATGGAAGATGCTCCAAAGAAGTATTTCCGCATGACTCCAGGTCAGGAAGTTCGCCTTAAGAGCGCCTACATTGTTAAATGCACCGGTTGCAAGAAGGATGATGCAGGCAACGTTGTGGAAGTGTACTGCGAGTATGACCCTGAAACACGAAGCGGATTGCCAGGAAGCGACCGCAAGGTGAAGGGCACACTGCACTGGCTGAGCGTTGGACACTGCCTGCCAGCTGAAGTCCGCCTGTACGACCGTCTGTGGAAGGTTGAAAACCCACGCGACGAAACGGCGGCCATTCGTGAAGCCAAAGGATGCGAGGCTCTCGATGCCATGAAGGAGATGATAAATCCAGACTCGCTCAATGTGCTGACAAACTGCTACGTTGAGAAGTTCCTGGCCAACGTCAAGCCTCTCGACCATTTCCAGTTCCAGCGCATTGGCTACTTCAACGTCGATCCCGACTCAACAGCCGAACACCTTGTGTTCAACCGCACTGTCGGCCTGAAAGACAGCTGGGCTAAAGAGCAGAAGAAGTAATTTCTTACACACTCAATTATAACCAAAAGCCACTGTTCAATGTATTTTGAATGGTGGCTTTTATTATATCTTGTCGGAATGTCACTTTTTTTTACTTTTTCGACAAAGAATCACAACAAAAAAACAGCAAGCCCGAAAGCGTTTTTATTTGCTTTCGGGCTTGTTGCAAAAATCTGTAAGTCTTTAATGCTTACGACTAATTGCCTTCATTTGAATCAAAAATCTTTATTCTGAATTCTGAATTATCAAAGTGTCAAATCCCTTCCGTAGTAGAAGTCGAGTATCTTAACGCGGAAAATGTATTCATACTTTGCCTGGATGAATGTTGACTGAGCCTGTGCCAGACGGTTCTTGCTCTCGTTGTACTCGTATGGAGTGACTATGCCGAGATTGAACTTCTCCTGCACATATCGGAACGATTCGTTGGCGCTGTTGACCGATTTCTCGCTCGACTCGTAACTTTTCATTGCGGCCACGGCGTTCACGTAAACCTGCTGAATCTCTTTCAGTAGCGAGTTTTTTGCCTGCTGAAGTTCCATTTGCGAGTTCTGGTAGTTCAGTTTGCTGTTTTTCACGTTTGTCCGTGACGACATTCCGTTGAAGATGGGAATGCTAAGCGACAAGCCTATGCTCTTGCTGCCGTGCACTTCGAGCTGGTCGCTAAATGATGGATTGGGCATGTTCGACATTTTGTAGTAGCTGTTGTTATAGCCCGCACTTGCGCTCAGCGACGGATATTGCTGGGCCTTGGCAATGGCAACCTGACGGTCGGCGCTCTCTACGGCAAGCTCGCGGCTCCTGATTTCGGGACGCTGCTCAATGGCCTTTTGGTAAACAGTGTCAACTGACAGCAGGCCTGCAGTCATTTTCGACATGTCGATGTCGGGTTCGGCCACGTCGAAATCATCGGCAATAGGCAGTTCCAGCAGTTGCTGAAGAGTGATTTTCGATATCCAAAGCGAGTTTTCGCGGTTTATCACGTTGAGTTCCTCCGACGAAGCCTGCGACTCTGTCTCGAGCAGTTTGCCCTCAGCCATGGTGCCTGCCTCAACCTGCTTGCGGTTTATTTCAACCTGTTCCTGAGTGAGAGCCAGCTGCTCCTTCGATGTTTCGAGCAGTTCCTTGTTCAGCAGAACATCAAGATATGCCGATGTGATGTTCAGCGCAATGTTGTTTTTGGCTTGCTCAAGGTTTTGAAGCGCCGCCTCGTAGTTCAGCTTGCTCACCTTGGTCTGGTTATATTTTGCCAGCCCGTTGAACAGCGTCATGTTGGCCGATATGTATGCCGATGTCGATGCCGAGTTGTTGTTCACGTTCACATTGTCGCTGCCTGTCGATTGGCCGAACGAGAACGATTGGCTCAACCCTGCGTTGACGCTTGGCAGCACGCTGAAGCGCGATTGCTGATAACTGTTCTTTTGCTGTTCAACGCTCAACTCCTGCTGCTTTACGCTGATGTTGTTGTCGATGGCATAGCCGATGCAACGCTCGAGCGACCATTGGTCTTGTGCCTGCGCAGTTTGTCCGGCAAAAGCCGAAACAACTGCCGCAACCACAGCCAATGTTATAGTTGTTTTTTGCATAGAATTCTAATTATAAATCGCTTATATTGAATTATTTAATCACCGGATTGCCTTTAACCTGGTCGTTCCAGTCAAGGCCGTTCCTTATTTCGATGTTGATGCCGTCGGTAGAGCCGATTTCAACGTGGCGGCGCTCAAATCGCTGTACGGCTTCAGTGGAGTCGCTTACAAGCACATTGACAAACGAGCTGTCGTTCTCAAAGAACAGCAGACCCTCCGAGATGGCCATCACGCTGTCGTGGCGCTCCAGGATGATGTCGGCATTGGCACTGTAGCCCGCGCGGATGAACTTGTCGTCCTGCAACGAAATCTTCGCCTTTATGTCGAACTGCACGGCGCCGTTTGAATCGACACCCTTAGGCGAGATGTACTCGAGCACGGCGTCAAACTGCGTATCGACAATAGCTCCGATAGTCACGTTGAGGTGCATTCCCTCGTGTATGCGTCCCACTTCAGTCTCGTCGATGGTTCCTTGGAATATCATATCGTTCATATCAGCCACAACGGCAATGGTTGTGCCGTCGTTGAAGGTGTTAGACTGTGTAACGCTGTTTCCTTCCTTGATAGGCACGTCGATAATCATTCCGTTGATGGTGGAGCGGATAAGCGTGTTGGTGGTGTTTTGCGCCTTTTTGCTCACGCCGTCTTTAATTATTTCAAGATTGCTCTGCGCATTGTTGAAGTTCTCAACAGCCTGATTATATGCCAATTCAGCCGACTGGAATTCCGATTCCGAAATCACCTTTTTTTCGAACAGCTGTTTTTGGCGGTTATAGTTGATGGTCTCATTATCGAGGCTCATCTTCTGCATCTTAACTTGCGACTCGGCCGAGTTGAGCGACTGCACATCAGGAATAATCTTAACCTTGGCAATAACCTGGCCTTCTTTTACCATTGAGCCAGCCTCAAGGTAGATTTCCTGCACAATGCCCGACACTTGAGGCTTGATAGGTATCTCCTTGCGCGGAACTATTGAGCCCGTCGCCATTGTCTTGTTTACGATGTTGGTCTTTTGCGGTTTCTCAACGTTGTACACAACAGGTTCCGTCTTTGTCTTGTTAGCCAGGAAAACAATTGTTCCAATGAACAGCACCACTACAACAACCAGTAGCAGAATCTTAAAAAACTTTTTCATCTATTTAGTATTTAATGGTTTATATTTCTAGTTCCTTGCCGTTGGCCATTGGCCGTTGACAGTTAGCATTTACCTTATATCCTTCTTTTTTATTATAAATTGAAAATATCCTAAATCCTACATTCTAAATCCTAAATGAACTACTCTTCCCTAATAGCGTCAATAGGTTTTATCTTGACGGCGCGCATTGCGGGAAGCAAGCCAGCACACGCGCCCGATACTATCAATATGGCCAGGCAGATGAGTCCGACATTCAGGTTGATGCCAGGGTTCATAAATATTGACTCCTCTGACGACATAGCCAGGCCCAGGCCCTCATTTATGAGCACGCCGAGCACAAGCCCCATATAGCCAGCCACAATTGTCAGGAACACCGATTCCATCATTATCTGCTTGATTATGTTGGCAGGCGATGCCCCGATGGCCCGCTTGATGCCTATTTCCTGCGTGCGCTCCTTCACAATTACAAGCATAATGTTGCTAATGCCTATTATTCCAGCCAAAAGAGTGCCCAGTCCGACAAGCCAAATAAGTATGTCAACACCCAGAAAGAGATTGCTTATCTGCCCGAACTGCTTGGCCAGGTTGACGTGCTGGAGAGCTTCGGTGTCGTCAGGCGACACGTCTTTATGCCGGCTGCGGATAAACCGCATCACATCATCTTCCACATCGCCAATGTTTTGTGACGGCTTTGCCGCAATAAGCAGCATATCCACCTCGTCGCCACGGTTGTATGTCTGCTGCATAGTGGTGAAAGGCAGTCGGACAGCCGTTTCCGAGTCGAACCCGAGCGTTATGTTGTCGCGCACGTTGTATGAGCCCACCACAGTGTAGTACACTCCGCCTACGTTCACATTTTTGCCTATGGGGTCTTCGCCGTTAGGGAAAAGGTTCTCGCGTACGCGCGGGCCAATGACACATACCTTTCGGCGATTTTTGATATCGATGTCGTTGATGTATCGGCCACAAACCATATTCAGGTATTCGACGCGGGTAGTGACTGGGTATTCGCCCACAATGTTGCAATCAGACGAGCGTATGTTGTAGGTGACACCAGTAGAACTCCAGTTGATAATGCGCGGCACAACGGCATCGAGTTCAGGAAATTGCTTGTTCACTGCTTCAACATCGCTGTTGTTGAACTCCCACCAGTGGTTGCGCCTGAAACCGCCATACGGTATTGTGGTGCGGCTTGTAAACATTATCGACGAGTTTTTGGCAATGTTCTTGAATTGGTTTTCAACGCCGTTCTGCAGACCGTTGCCCATGCCGTAGAGCGTAATCAGCATAAACAGTCCCCAAAACACGCCAAAGGCAGTAAGAATGGAGCGAGTCTTGTTCTTGCTTATGGCTTGCCAAATCTCCTTATATAAATCAGTATCAATCATTTCAATTAAAAAGTCAATAATAAGAAATCACTCGTATCTCAAAGCCTCGATAGGCCTGATTCGTGCGGCTTTTATGGCAGGGATGAGTCCTGCAATGGTTCCGCATATTATCAGCAGCACAGTAGCGCCAATGGCAATGCCAATGTCGGCATTAGGATTGATGAACATAAGCATGTCGCCGGCCGCGTCGGTTGTTTCGGGCCTGCTTGCCAGCATCTGGTCGTTGATGTGGTCAACAACTTCCATCACTGCCACGCCCAGCACCATTCCCATATATCCTGCCAAAGTGGTAATGAACACCGCTTCTGAAATAATCAGGCTCACAACCGAGCCAGGCCTTGCTCCTAGGGCCTTCCGCACGCCAATCTCGCGGGTGCGCTCCTTTACAACAATCATCATGATATTGCTTACGCCCACAATGCCCGAAATAAGCGTGCCTATGCCTATTAGCCAGATGAACAGGCTGATGCCGTTGAAGAGCTTCTGCGTTTCGCCAATTCGCTCGTTCATGTTCGATATGTACAAAGCCGAATTGTCGGCAGGGTCGAACTGGTGCAGAGCGGCCATTTTCCTGCGTATCTCGGCTTCAACATGCTGGCTCTGCTCAATGCTAGCGCCAGGAGCGGTGGTGAGTTCGAAGTTTGTCACCCGGTTATTGCCGCGCAGCAGCTGGGCAGTTGTAAACGGCGTGTAGATGAAGCGGTTGTCCCATTCAGAATCACGGTAAACGCCTACTACGCGGAACAGGATGTTGTTAATCTTGATGTATTCGCCGATGGCGTTTTCGCCGTTAGGGAAGACAGCCTTTTCAACATCTTCGCCAATAACAGCCACCTTGCGCCGCAGCTTCAGGTCGGTGTCGTTGATGAATCGCCCTGTTTTTACTGTTATGTTTTCGCTGGCAACAATTGCAGGATAAACACCGCGAGTGCTGAAACTTGCGTAGTTGCTGCCATGAACAACGTTTGAGCTCCACATTTGCAGTATGGGCGATATGGCGTCCAGGCCTTCAATCTCGTTTTCAATCAGGTCAATGTCCTGGTTAGTGAATTGTATCCAGCGGTTTTTCTTCAGTCCGTTGTAGTCCATGCTGGTATATTGAGGCCACACAATCATCAGGTTGCTAGCATCGGCCTCGAAATTCATCATTATGGCGTTTTTGAGCCCGTTGCCCGAACTCAGCAGCACAATAAGAATGAATATTCCCCAAGCCACGCTGAATGCGGTGAGCACAGTGCGCAGCTTGTTTTTGCGCATTGTAGAAAGAATCTCTTGCCATTTGTCTATATCAAACATTCCTTGGCAATTTTAATCTGGTTTCTGGTATCTGACTCTATCACGCCGTCTTTCAGGAAAACGGTGCGGCTGGTCATGTCGGCAATGTCGCGCTCGTGAGTTACAATTATGATGGTCTTGCCCTCCTTGTTCACTTCCTGAAGGATGTCCATGACCTCGTACGAAGTCTTGGTGTCAAGAGCGCCAGTAGGCTCGTCGGCAAGGATAACCTTCGGGTTGGCTATGAGAGCGCGGGCAATGGCAATGCGCTGCTTCTGTCCGCCCGACATCTCGTTAGGCATGTGCTCGGCGTGAGTAGCCAATCCCACGCGCTCCAGATACTCGTAGGCCATCTGGTTGCGCTTTTTGCGGCTGACGCCCTGGTAATAGAGCGGGAGCGCCACGTTCTCGAGTGCGTTCTTGAACGTTATCAGGTTGAATTGCTGAAATACAAATCCGAGCATCTTGTTACGGTAGGCGGCGGCTTTTTTCTCGCTCATGTTCATCACAAGCTCGCCGTTGAGGTAGTAGGCGCCCTCGTCGTAATTGTCGAGGATGCCCAGGATGTTCAGCAGCGTTGACTTTCCCGACCCCGAACTGCCCATTATCGAAACCAGTTCGCCCTCTTCAATGTTAAGGTTGATGCCTTTGAGCACGTGAAGCGGCGAGCCTCCCGTGAAGTACGATTTATGCAGATTCTCAATCCGTATCATCTTTTTGTTTTATTGAAAATACGATAGATAGACTGCAAATATTATGCAATGTTACAGTTTGACTGAAAATTTTTTTACTATGTCATAATATTGAGCAAAAAGAATAAAAATTGACGAATAGTATATTCGTTGATGAAGTGTGGTGTATACGTGAGATATGAAATGATATCTGAATATATTGAGATCAATGATACATTCCAACCTTCTCCCGTCCAAGACAAATTTATCGACCAGCGTCCTTTTATCTTTCAAAATACGTTTGTTAATTTGTTATTGTATAAATCTAACAACTATGAACCGCTTATTTTTAACTACAATCGGGGTGTTGTGCTTTGCCACATTGAACGCCCAGACCACAAAAGAGGAAATGCTTGCCAATCCAAGCCTGATGAACAGCAACGGATTGGTGTACCAAACCAACTTCAAGCCACAGACACCTGCGCCTAAAGGCTACAAACCATTCTACATCAGCCACTACGGCCGTCACGGGTCGCGCTACCACTACACTGGTTTCGACTATATGACGCTACGCAACACAATGGTTTCTGCCGACGAAGCCAACGCACTTACACCTACAGGCAAGGACTTGAAAGACCGCATCTGCAAACTCTACGATGACGGCTACAACCGCGCTGGCGACCTTACACGCACTGGCTTTATGCAACATCAAGGCATTGCCGAGCGTATGGTCAACTCGTTCCCTGAAATATTTGCCGACGGCGCAAAAATCGACGTCAAGTCATCAACATCGCACCGCGTGATTATGAGTATGGACGCCTTCCTTCAGAAACTCAACGCCTTGCGCCCAAACCTCAACATCTACACCGAGTCGAGCAAGCGCCTTATGTCGTACATCAACAACGAAAAGAAAGACTCTCTTAACGTATATCTGCGTGGTGCTGAATGGAACAAGGTCAACAGCGAATTCGGACAGCAAATCATTCAACCAGAACGCTTTGTCAACACAATATTTGCCGACACCGCTTACGCAAAGTCGAAAGTCAACGGTTTCCAACTGATGCGCAAACTGTACGAAATCAACAGCACAATGCAAGGCATTGACGACCTCGACTTCGACTTCAGCGACTTCTTCACTCAAGAGGAACTGTTCAACAACTGGCAACTGCAAAACGTTTACTGGTACAGCAACTACAGCACCTGCCCATACACCAAGAGCCACGGCGCAAAATTGGCCAAGGCACTTCTGACAAACTTCCTTGACGAAGCCGACAAGGCCATTGCAGGCAACGGCACAAGCGTCACTCTGCGTTTCGGCCACGACACTGGACTTCTGCCATTGGCAAGCCTTATGGGACTTGAAGGTTGCAACGCCGAGGTGACAGATCTTGCCGAACTTTACAAGGTTTGGTGCGACTACAAGATTATCCCTATGGCAGGCAACCTGCAGATGATTTTCTACAAGTCGGACAAGTCAAACGACATTCTTGTAAAGGTGTTGCTAAACGAAAACGAAGTGAAACTTCCTATCGAAAGCAAGACAGCACCTTACTACAACTGGTCGGAAGTTGAAGCCTACTACCGCGACATTATTGCCAAAATGTAATCAACAAACGATACCAAAATGGCCCTGGACCTTTTGTTCAGGGCTTTTTTTTGCACGTTTTTGTCAAAATGCCAGATAGACAAAACATCTTGTTTGCACATATAATAAAATGTATTAGTTTTGGTAGTCGTTTTTTTCGGCATCTATCTAACTATTAATGAAGAGATTCTTATCAACGCTATTGCTGTTGACGGCATTTATTGGGTGCCGTGCTGATGAAATTGTATTGTCTGGCGTATATCAAGAGAAAAACCTATACGTGATGAACCCTTTCGCCAGCGATGGTGAGACATTCTGCATCACTGAAATCATTGTAAACGGCACTCCCACTTCCGATGAAATCAATTCCAGCGCCTTTGAAATAGACCTGTCGGTGCTTAACCTGAAAAAAGGCGACGCGTTGAACATCGTTATCAAGCATAGCGAAGGTTGCACCCCGAAAGTGATAAATCCTGATGCAATAAAGCCTCAAAGCACATTCACTGTCACAACTATAAAGATTGACAAAAACGACAAACTGACATTCACCACATCTGGCGAATGCGGTTCACTGCCATTCATTGTAGAGCAATTCCGCTGGAACAAATGGATTAAGGTTGCTACCATCGACGGCAAGGGAACCGAAGGCCTCAACACTTACACCACCGACGTAAGCCTCCACTCTGGCTACAACAGGTTCCGCGTAAAGCAAGTGGACTACACCCGCAAGCCACGCTACGGCAAGGAACTCAAGCACCGCTCAATGCTTGCCGAAGTGACTTATTCATACTCAAAACCTTACACTGACATATTTTTCTCGTCAGAGACAATGTACGAAATATACAACAGCAAAGGCGCCATTATGGCCAAAGGCGTTGGGTTGAAAGTCAACGTATCGGAATTCCCTGCTGGCGATTATTTCATCAACTACGACACAAAGACCGAGACCTTCAAGAAAAAATAGGCCTCCGCGTTAGTCTATAAGGACTAACCTTGATTCCGTCTGCTCAAACAACTATATTTGCCCTATGAGTTGGATTCTGTATTTCATATATCTGCTGTTGCTCATTTGGGTGATTCAAAAGGCGCGTTTTTTTGATGCGCCAGGCATCAGTCGCAGATTGCTCACAATTGTCTTTCTGACAAAGATAATTGGCGGATTTGCAATATTCTGCATCTACAATTACTACTACTCGCCCCGCAGTTCGTGCGACATTTTCAAGTATTTCGACGATGGATTGATAATCCACAACGCACTGTGGCAAAACCCTATGGACTATCTACGAATGGTGACAGGCATCGGCGCCAACTCGCCCGAACTAATGCCGTACTACGACACCTGCAGTTTCTGGATAAAGAACTTCAACTACGGACTGCCCAACGACAACCACATTGTAATACGCCTCAACGCCATTATCTGCCTGATTTCGATGGGCAATTTCCACATACACAATATGTTTTTTGCATTCCTGTCGTTCATAGGTCTGTGGGCAATATACAAGACGTTTGCCAAACAGTTGGCACACAAGCGGTTGTTCCTGCTACTGGCTATATACTTTTTCCCATCGGTGTGGTTTTGGACATCGGGTGCAACAAAGGAATCGATACTAATCTTCGCCTTTGGACTGTTCATCTACAACTACCACAATATGCTGAACAAACCGCATTTGGGAAACATTGCAGGTGTGGCAGTCTGCATCTTTTTGCTAATGCTTTCCAAATTCTACGTGTTGATGGCGGTGTTGCCTGGACTTGCCGCTCTGCTTTGGATAAAGCGCAAGCCAAAATGGGCGTTTGCAAAATTCATACTGATGCACGTTGCAATATTCTGCATAGCCTGGCTATCGAAATTCATCACGCAGATTGACCTTTTTCAAGTCATCTGCAACAAGCAACACGACTTCATTTCAATGTCGCAAACAATGACCATTGGAAGTTATGTTGAATTGCCAATTCTTTCAAACGGACTGGCCGGCATTGTTGCGAATACCCCTTCTGCCATAATCAGAACCCTCCTTCGTCCATCTATCCTTGAAATGGGTTCAATTACAATGATATCGGCAGGTGTCGAGAACTTGCTCATATTGTGCATTTTGGCCATGGGCATATTCTACATCAGACTCAAAAACTTCAGCAATGCCAGTGTTTGGTGCTGTCTGTCGTTCATTGTCATTCTGTTCACGCTAATCGGCCTCACGACACCCGTTTTAGGTGCATTGGTCAGATACAAGGTCCCTGCCTTGCCGTTTTTGGGCATAGCCGTTCTGCTCCTTGCCGACGACCAACAATTCCAACCTGTAGAAAGTTGGCTTGAAAACAAACTTAAAGCCCTTTAATTATATTGGCACAATAATGCCAAATAAGCCTCCTTTGACTATCGTTTTAAATAGTCATTGGCATCATCGAGCAAAAGGTAGCTCTTACCCAACTGCTGTCCACTATTTTCGCTGGCTATATAACAACACTTAATCAAACAAGAACTGAATTTATGCAACGCTACCAGACAGATTGCCAAAGCATTAAAAACCACTATAGCCCGCTGACGCGAAAAAGAACACAGTCCAGATGGCTATCGGAAATACAGAATTTAGCATCGGAATACCGCAGATTTTTTCCAATTAATATCATTTACGATTATTTATAACACGGGAAAAATAAGCCAACATTACAAACATAAGGCAATAATTCATTCACAAACACTTATGCATATATAGCTTATTTTGAAATAATAGTTAGAAACAAAAAAGGCCGACTCCTAAAGGAATCGGCCTTTTTCAAATATTGAACTAAAATTATTTAGCAATGTTCTTGAATTCTTCGTCGTTAGCGTATTGAGCGAATTCAATGTCTTTTGCAGCGTAAGCACCCCATGAAGCGTCCTTTTCAACTGCAACACGCAAGCTGTTTATCAACAAATCCTTGTCTTGCTTGCGAGCAGCGATGACAGCCTTCAAGTAAGAAATCTTAGCATTGTCTTGGTCTTCAATCTTGTTCAAGATACCAAGAGATGCGTCGAATACGTCGCTGTTCTTTGTGTTAGAGTAGTTAAGCAATTTGCAAAGAGCCCAGTTGAATGACTCAAACTTGCTGCTTTGGAACAAGTTAAGAGCAGCCTCATAGTCACCAGCCTTAGTAGCGATAACTGCTTGGTTGTAGCTAACCTCGTCACCAGCACCTGCAGCGGCATTGTAGTATTCCTTAGCGGCAGCAACATCACCTTCGGCATATGCGCAAGCACCAAGGTTGTTCAAAACTACAGTGTTAGAAGCGTCAGCCTCTTTAGCCTTCTCGAATGCAGCCTTAGCCTCAGCAAAGTTGCCCATCAAATAGCTGATGTGACCTACGTTGTTGTTGGTTCTCCAGTCTTCTGGATATTTAGCGGCAGCCTTCTGATAGATAGAAAGCTTTTCAGCGTTGTCTTGAGTAAGAGTTGCAGCGTAAAGCAATTCCTCAACTGAAAGAGTGTCAGGGTTAGAAGCAACCAACTCCTTGATTTCCTCGTCAGAGTAACCGATAACTGCTACGTTTACAGAAAGAGTAGAACGGCGCAATTGAGGAAGGATCTTTTCAGCGATTTCCTCGTAAGCTGCAGAGATGTTCTTGATTTCCTTTTCACGAACAACAGGGTCAGAGTACATAGAAAGAACGCGAAGGATAAGTTCCTTGTCTTGAATTTCAGACTCTTGCATCAAAGTCTTGAAACCGTCCCAGTCCTCAGCCAATGAAGTTGTCTTGTAGTTTGATTCGTCAGTAGTAACCTTTGACTTCTTAAGTTCTTTCTTGAAGAAAGAGTCAGAATTCTTCATACGGTTGGCAGCCAACTTGTCGTTCAATGACTCTTCACCATCAGGAGAAGCGAAAGCAGAAATTTCGATGCCCTTAACTTCCATACGCTCGTTAGCGGCAGCGTCTTTTACAAATTGTTGAAGAGCCTTCATTTCGTCCTTCTTAAGTTCCTTGCTGCTGATGTCAGCCTTGTTGATTACGAAGAACAAGGTAGCGCCCTTAGAATCGTTGGTGATGCGCTCGAACTTGTCAGCGGCAGCAATTGTCATGGCGTTCTTGTCAAGAAGCAAAGCAGTTGACATAACACCGTCGGCAATCTTAACCTCAGGAATATCTTGTGATTTGTCTTTCATGGTAGCCTTTACGCGAGCAACCAATTCAGAGCTGCGCATAGCCTCTTCGAAAGAGATTTTTGACTTTGTAGAGAAAGTACCACCGTTTGTAAAGTTGCAAACTTCGTTGTTTGCCTGTACTGACTCACCTTGGATGGCTTTGCTTTCAAATGCCTTCTCGCCGCCTTCATATTTCAATACTGGAGTCAATTCCAAAACGGCTTGTTTCTGGAAATACTTTGGTGGGAAAGTGACTTTTATCTCAACTTCCACACTGTCACCGTGCATTTCGAGTACTCGAGGAGTAACATCGTATTGCACATCACTTGCCATCTTTGCCATCTTGTTCATACCGCCACATGCAGTAAGAGCCAAGGCGCAAGACGCTAAAATACAAACGTTTACCTTTTTCATAATTGTCTAATTAGTAAATTAAGAATGTTATATGCAAATCAAAACTTGTGTTGTCAAAAGCCATGCTTCAACAACATTGAAATTGAACCCAAAAATAATAAAAATCATTTATCTGCAACCCTATACGTTATTTTTTGCCTAAAAATGTATTGGAAACGCTTTCCGATGTAAATTTTACAAAACACACTACTTGAAAATGATGTCGTCGATGATGTCGCCACCACCATCTTCGTTGAGCCTGCGGATAAGCATCGCCTTTGCCATCGACAACTCGTTCCTAACCACCGACGAGTCGATGAAAACAAAAAGTTTACGGTCGCTTATGTAAATGTTGCGGGTCTTTGAGGCCATATAGTCGCCAACCATTGGCTTCCAAGATGAAATGAGGCGCGCCTCGTCAACCTGACGGCGCATTTTCATTGCGTCAATCCACAACGAGATTGCCTCGCCCAATGTTGAACTGTTTTGCCGTTTCATTCTACAACTGCGTTAAAACATTATTCTTCAGGTTGTAATGACGGTTGTCGCCACCCACTTTCTTCAATATTTCGCCAATGCGGACAGTGCTTGTGTCGGTGATGAATATCTGTCCGAAATTGTTTTGCGCCACAAGGTCGACAATGTGCTCGACACGCGACTGGTCAAGTTTGTCGAAAATGTCGTCGAGCAGAAGGATTGGCTTTTGCCCGCAAAGATTGTTGATATACTCGAACTGCGCCAGTTTCATTGCCACCAGGTAAGTCTTTTGCTGACCTTGCGATCCCAAGCGCTTGATAGGCTGCCCGCCCATGTTTAGCTCAAGGTCGTCCTTGTGGATGCCGAAATTTGTGTAGCGCGTTGCCAAGTCGATGGAACGGTTTTCCTTGAACTGCTGGTCCAAAGGCTTGTCATGAAGGGTGGTCTGGTATGTAAGCGACACTTTTTCCTTGCCTTGCGAAATGGCGTCGAAATATTTTTGGAAGATGGGCTCGATGCCAATAACGAAATCCTTGCGTTTCTGATAGATAAACTGCCCGGACTCTACCAACTGGTCATCGTAAATCTGAAGCATGTCCTCGTCTATCTGCCACGTTTGCGGAGTTTCCTTCAACATGTGGTTCCGTTGTGCCAACACCTTTATGTATTTCTGGTATTCATACAGATATTGGCTGTCGAACTGTGAGATGATACCGTCCATGAACTTGCGGCGCTCATCGCTTCCACCTATAATAAGATTGGTGTCGTACGGCGAAACCATTACCAACGGTATCAGCCCTATATGGTCGGCAAAGCGCTCGTATTCCTTTTTGTTACGCTTGAACCGCTTGCGTTTGCCCGGCTCGAATCCGCAATAAATATCTTCCGCCTGACCGTCGAAATCGTAATTGCCCTGTACAATGAAGAACTGCTCGCCATGCTTGATGTTCTGCGAATCGATGCTGGTAAAGAAACTCTTGCAAAACGACAGGTAGTAAATGGCGTCGAGAATGTTGGTCTTGCCCTCACCATTGTCGCCTGTGATACAGTTGATGCGTGTCGAGAAGTCGACATCGAGCGATTGATAGTTCTTGAAATTGGTCAGTGTAAGATGTTGCAAACTCATAGGCGCAAATGTAGTTTTTTTTGGTAATGAGTATAGACATTCAAAAGGCACATTCAAAACATATTCACAAGGAAGCAACCTTTTGTTTTCTCAAATCATCTATATTAGTACAATAAATATATAGGAATATGGACCATATTAAGTTTTTTCTTGTTGCTGGCGGCCTGTTGCTGACCGTATGCTCAAATGCCGAAAACAAAACATTTATAAGAGAATACAACTATCAGGCATCTGAAACAGACAGCAAAGTCAGTGCCCGGCAAAAAGCCTTGTCTGAAGTCAAGCATCTGCTAATAGAGGAATTAGGGGTTTATATTGAAAGCTATGTCAACTACACCACCGAAGAGAAGAATTCGACAGTGGCAAAAGACTTCTTTACAATGGAAATCCGTCAAATAAGTGTGGGCATTGCCGAAACCAAAATATTGGAAGAGCGTTGGACTGGCGACTCTTACTATGTCAAAGCCGAAATGACAGCCGACCCAAACGAAGTTATCAGATTGTTAAACAAGACTATAGAACAACGCGTATCAAATGAGGCTATTGACAGCCTTCAAATGCTTCTGTCAAAATCACAACAAACTCTTGTGACAAAAAACAAGCAAATTGACGAACTAAACATTACCCTGCAAACTCGCGAACAAGAAGTAAAGTTACAAGAACAAAAAGTTCATGATTTAAATGTTCAACTGAATGAACTCAATAAGCAGCTTTCACAATACAAGCAAGATGAAGAAAAAATGCTATCTGAGATCGACATAATTAGAAAAACGTTGAACAACCTTGCAAACACTGCCATTGCCAATGCCAAGATTGGAATGACAGCAAATGAAGTAAAACAACTATGCGGAAATCCTCGCTCAATTGATGGATATGAAAATCTTGGCCATTTTTCTTACAACTATGGCTATGTATGGTTAATATTCAATAATGGAATTCTACGTTATGCCGTTAAAGCAGAACAATTTGATGGTGATGATTTAGGAATCTACAAAATATACAATATTCCGAACCTGATTGGCAGATAGCAATATCCACTTGAATATATTTCTCCACGCGGTTGCTCCATAGGAAACATTTTGCAATTTCCATTGGCATTTGTCTGACGTTTTTTGCTTTTATGCTGATAACATTGTGCTATTTGCATAATTAGTGTGATTTTGAATACAAGTTTCTAATGCTGTGGATAAAAGATGCCTTTGGGCAAGGTGGGAAGAATAGCACACTCATATATGAAACCATATAAAACAAAAATGGCAACCTGTTTGGGTTGCCATTTTTATTCATAATCAAACTATTAGTATCTGTAGTGTTCGGCCTTGTATGGTCCTTCTTTCTTTACGCCTATGTATGCGGCCTGCTTGTCGGTCAAAATGGTGAGTTTTGCACCTACGTGCTCAAGGTGAAGGCGAGCAACTTCCTCGTCGAGGTGCTTAGGCAAGCGGTAAACGCCAACCTCGTACTGCTTCGACCACAATTCCATCTGAGCCAATGTCTGGTTTGTGAACGAATTGCTCATCACAAACGATGGGTGGCCTGTTGCGCATCCAAGATTTACCAGACGTCCTTCGGCCAACAATATAATTGAGTGTCCGTCAGGGAAATAGTAGCGGTCAACCTGTGGCTTTATGTTCTCGCACCTTATGCCTGGGAATGCCTGCAACTGGGCAACCTGAATCTCGTTGTCGAAGTGGCCAATGTTGCATACAATTGACTGGTCTTTCATCTTTTCCATATGGTCGATGCGAATGATGTCGCAGTTGCCGGTAGTTGTAACGTAGATGTCGCCAAGTGGCAAGGCATCTTCAACAGTGGTGACCTCAAAGCCTTCCATTGCGGCCTGCAGTGCGCAAATAGGGTCAACCTCGGTTACAAGCACGCGAGCACCGTAGCTGCGCATGCTGCGTGAACATCCTTTGCCTACATCGCCGTATCCGCATACAACCACAACCTTGCCAGCAAGCATTATGTCGGTGGCGCGCTTGATGCCGTCGGCCAACGACTCACGACAGCCGTACAGGTTGTCAAATTTAGACTTGGTTACAGAGTCGTTTACATTAAATGCCGGGAAGAGCAGTTTCTTGCTTTCCATCATCTGGTACAGACGGTGAACGCCGGTGGTTGTCTCCTCGCTCACGCCGCGTATTTCCTTAACCATGCGGCTCCAGAAAGTGTTGTCTTCGGCAAGTGTCTGCTTCAGGCTCTTCAGGAGTTCTATTTCGTCCTGTGCTGTTACATTTGCGTCGAGCACAGATGGATTTTTTTCAGCCTCAACGCCCTTGTGAATCATAAGTGTTGCGTCGCCACCGTCATCTACAATCAAGTTAGGTCCCTTGCCGCCGTCGAAAGTCAGTGCCGCCTTGGTGCACCACCAATACTCGGCCAGGTTTTCGCCCTTCCATGCGAAAACAGGAATGCCCATGTCGGCAATGGCTGCGGCAGCATGGTCTTGAGTAGAGAATATGTTGCAGCTGGCCCAACGAACTTCAGCGCCGAGAGCATGCAATGTCTTGATGAGCACTGCTGTCTGGATTGTCATGTGCAGAGATCCGGTAATGCGAGCGCCTTTAAGCGGTTTCTTGTCGCCGTATTTTGCGCGCAATGCCATTAGACCTGGCATCTCGCGTTCAGCAAGGTCTATTTCCTTCCGGCCGAAATCGGCCAAACTGATGTCTGCAACTTTGTATGCAGGAAATTGATTAGTCATTTTATAGATTTTTTAAAGATTTGTTTTCCACTATTTTAATGCTTTCCAGAAGTGTATTGTCGATATTCTGGTAAATAGGATAGAAGCCGTCGTTGTCGATTACGTTTCGGGCAATGAGTGCCATAATTTGCGTTTCGATAATCTGGCGCGAAGCCTTAATCCCTTTTGCGTCGCGGGCAATGCCCTGTGATTCGGCGTAGGCCACAAACTGATCAAAAATGTTATCCTTCTTAAGATATGTCACAAATTCATCTGGTTTGGTGAATTTCGAAAGAGTGACACGGTTTTTGTCGGTATATTCAAGGCAGAACTGATACTCGCATCCCTTGCGGTTAATCTTGTTGTAATATTCTGAGAGTCCGGCAGTATCGGCAGGGATGAAGATGTCAGGCATAATGCCTCCGCCACCGTAAACCACGCGTCCGCCTGTAGTGTAATACTCGGTTGAATCATTTATCTTGATGCTGTCGCGCTCCATAAACTCGCCGTGCTCATAGCGGGTTTCGAGGTCGAGGTAGTAATCCTCGTCGCTCTGCTTGTAAGGCTTCTGTATGCAGCGTCCCGACGGAGTGTAGTAGCGTGCTATTGTCAGACGTACCGACGAGTTGTCGGGGAACATTATCGGTTCCTGGACAAGTCCCTTTCCGAACGAGCGGCGACCGACAATTATGCCGCGGTCGTTGTCCTGGATAGCGCCGGCCGTAATCTCGCTGGCCGATGCCGAGAACTCGTCTATCAGCACAACAAGGTTGATGTCCTTGCACGATTGGCGCATTGATGCGTAGTAGTCTTCGCGTCCGCGGTGCGTACCTTCTGTATAAACAATTAGATTGCCGTTTGGCAGAAATTCGTCAACCACGTTGATGGCAGCATCCATATATCCGCCACCGTTGCCACGGAGGTCGAAGATGAGGTTCTTCATGCCCTGCGCCTTGAGCTTGGCTATGGCATCCTGGAATTCCTTGTAAGTTGTGCGGGCGAATTTCGACAGCTTGATATATCCGGTGCGGCTGTTCACCATATACGACACGTCGATGCTGTAGAGCGGAATCTGTCCGCGTGTAATCTCAAATGGCACAAGTTCCTTTTCGCCACGGCGCGATACTCCAACCCTTACTTTGGTTCCCTTTGGGCCACGTAGCTTCTTCATTACTCCGTTATTGGTTATGTTTATGCCGGCTATCACGGAGTCGTCAACTGTTACAATGCGGTCGCCGGCACGCAGTCCCACCTTTTCCGATGGTCCGCCAGGTATCACGTTGACTATGTAAACGGTATCTTGCTGAAGGTTGAACTGCACCCCGATGCCATCGAAATTGCCTTCGAGCGGTTCGTTCATCTCGGCGAATTCTTCGGCAGAAATGTAAGTGGAATGCGGGTCGAGTTCCTTGAGCAGGCTTATTGCCGCATCCTCCTCAAGGTCGGCGACATTGACAGTATCGACATAGTTCTGGGCTATATTGCGGACTAGCATGTCCAGTTTGCCCGACTTGACAGGTTTCATCCTGATTAACAGATTGCTGCGGTACATCATATGTCCTTGAACGGTCATTCCTAATACAAAGGCCATGGCGAGCAGAAGCGGCAACCAAATTTTTGCAATGTTTTTCATTGTCATTAATCTACTTCAATTTGTACTATTTCAATTCCGGCGCGCTTGAGCAGTTCAATGCCGTCCTGAATGCGGTATGCGTCGGAGAAAACCACGCGCTTGATGCCCGACTGGATAATCAGCTTTGCGCATTCCATGCAGGGCGATGCTGTCACGTACAGTGTTGCGCCAAGGCTGCTGTTGTTAGACTTTGCCACCTTGGTAATGGCATTTGCCTCGGCATGCAGCACGTATGGCTTAGTGGTGTTCTCGTCTATCTCGCAGCAATTCTCGAATCCTGACGGTGTTCCATTGTAGCCGTCGGAAATTATCATCTGGTCTTTGACAAGAAGTGCGCCAACCTTTCGGCGGACACAATACGAGTTGTCTGCCCATATACGGGCCATTTGCAAGTAGTGCAAGTCAAAACGGCGTTGTTTTTCGGCATCCATCTTCAAACGATTTTTCTACCAAATATAAAACTCAGTATATCAAGCGCGCAATTTTGTTTTTGCGCTGCGTCAATCGGCAAAGTTAATTTTTATTGGAATATGGATTGCGAATAATGACCGATATAGGCAAAACCGACAAAAAAAAATGCCGTAAGTGCATCATTTTATGTATAGGAAGCAGTCCTCTTTAATCCCCAAGTCAAAACGTCCGTCGGAAAGGGCAAGTATATCGCCATCAATTTCCGACATAATGTCAAACGTTCCCGATAAAATTATTTCTTCTAGCTTGTCGTCTAAAAAGAGCCTTTGGGCACGCTTGAAATTAATTGTTCCGCTTTTTGGATATATTCGAGTCCGGTTGTAAACGTTATTTACATAAACAAACACCTTGTTTGTAGAGTCGGTCAAATCGATAGTTGTTTTGTCCATGCACATCAGCTCCTCGTATGACTTTACATTGTCGTACGGGAACTGCACCGACAAAGTCATTTTTTTTGTATAATAAACGTCATCTGTCAAATATCCATTCAAAGTGAATGTCAATGAGTCGTTTTTCCAAATGAATGAACCTGGCCTGTCAAAATCTCTTGAATAGAAAAACGATGAGCCGAAATGTCTTGCTCCAAAGGTGTTGTAGCCACATTCTGTATAGGCGGGCAATCCATCTATTTCGCTGTCGTCAATCCATACCGAGTCTTCTATATCGCCATACATGCTGAAGCAGGAAACCAAAACGGTGGATAGTGCAATTATTGCTGAAATTGAAAATATCTTTCTCATAATTAACAGTTTTTAATTGTTTGACGTGCTTAACGGAATAATCCACGAGACAGCACAGCCGAAGCCCCAATTGGTATCGGTAAATGCTGAGTACGAGCCAAGGCAAAATGTAGGTATTATTACCTCGAAGGCAAACTTTTGCTTTTTCCCCAACTGCAAGCCTGCACTTCCCCAAGCCGTAAAGTACACAACATTATTGTCGTCTTCAATGTCGTCTTCTATTTCACTTTTGTGTTTCGACATTTGGCTATCGCTCATCACTGCATCATACTTGTTGCTGATGCCGAAATTCACGGAACCTCCAAATTTTATGAATGGCGAAATAAATACGTCACTTCCGCGCACGTTGAATTTTCCGGCAACGGGAACGCCTATGCACATGGTTTTTTGCCTGATCTTGTCAAGAGTATAGTAATACAAGTCGGCACCTTGAGCACCCGTCATCCAAAACATTTCATGGTCTTCGTTATTGTATTCGTTTTTTTTGTTTTTCAATACAGATTGATTGTACGAAAAGCGCAAACCGCCCATAATGCTGATTCTCTTGGTCAGCATAAATTCCGGCATTACGTTAATGCGGAACGAGTTCATAAACAAGTACTTTTCGAAATTATCTTCCCGGATTTGCTCAGGCTCCTGAATGGTTGAACTATATAAACCTTCATATCCCCAATCGACATTCAGGTTTATTTGCGATAGCGCCACATTCACGATTGTAAACATAACCGCCAAAGCCAAAAGGTGTTTTTTCATAATTTAGGGTGTTTGTGCTTTACCAAATACAATGCTAATATATAAAAATTCGTGATTCGTAAATTTAGGATTGGCTTTTGCCTTATGCTTTTTCCCTTGTGCCTTTTCAACTTATTCCACATTTCAATTTCATAATTATTTTTGCCCTATGGAAAAGTTGAACCTGCCCGATTATTCTGACTCGATACGCATCAATGCGCAGACAGGCCAGATTTTTGACCCTTTCCGTCGCAAGTTTGTTGCGCTTACGCCCGAAGAGTGGGTTCGGCAGAACATTGCCAGGCATCTGCTGGCTTTAGGTTTCCCGCAAGGATTGATCGCCGTTGAACAGCCTATCACCTACAACGGGCTGAAAAAGCGGTGCGATGTGGTAATCTACAACCGCCAGGCACAGCCGTGCGCCATTGTGGAGTGCAAGGCCCCGCAAGTGGGCATATCGCAAAAGACTTTCGATCAGATTGCCGTCTATAATCTGAAACTTAAGGTTGAATATCTGATAGTTACAAATGGATTGCAACATTTTTGCTGTAAGGTGAATGTTGAGACAGGTGCCGTGGAGTTTCTGCGCGACTTTCCTTTGCCCGACAATGTGCTTTGAACAGGGGTTCAAAGTTTCAGGCGCTCCTTCAGTATCTTGTATCCCGAACTGCTGACTTTCAGTTTCTCGCCATTGGCAAGTTCTATCTGCTGTTGCTGTCCGTAACGCTCTATGCGTGTTATCTTGCCAACATTTACAATGTATGAGCGGTGTATGCGTGCAAAACTGGCGGAAGGAAGCCCCTGCTCGTAATATTTCATTGTCTGCTCCTTCAGCCAATGGCCAGAGTCGGTGGCAATCATCACGTAATCGCCTTCTGCCTTTATGAAGTTGATGTCGGCTATGTCCACAACGCTGATTTTCTGTCCATTGCGTACTGTTATCTTGTCAATGGGGTCCACCTCGTTTGTTGCAGACGGCTGGTAAGTTTCGGGTGCAAGTTCAAGATTGTCGGCCGATTCCTGCTCGGCATTGGCAAGTTCTCTTCCAAAATACAGCACCTCGATGCAGTAAACCGAAGCCAAAACCAAGCCACGGGCTGGCAAGGTGACGGTAAATGAACTGAAATCGTCGGTCAGATAATATGCCACAATGCTTTCCGTTCCCGCAATGGCTACGACAAAGGCAAACCCAATAATCAGCATAACGGCGTTGCCGTAGCCTGTCGCTGTGCGTGGCAGATAGCGCATAATGTTCCACAGAGCCATTCCGCAACCCAACAGCAAGACTGCCACTATAAAGCAATCGGCCACAACCGCCCATAAGCCCAGTGACGCAGTCAATGAAAAGGATACTCCATAAGCGACCGTCACCAATGCCACAATAGTGGCACTGACGGTTGCGGAAGTCTTGTTTTCTAAAAACGACAGCATCTTTGCTTACTCTATAGTACCGCCACCAAGTGTGCAGTGTCCTGTAATAATCAGTTTGCGCGATGTGTCCTGCTCACATTTTGGTCTGTCGTCGGAGATGCCACCTATGGTAAATACGCATTGGCTTTGAATCAGCCATGTTGAAGGAGCCTTAATAGTAAATCCACCCATTACGGCATCAATGTTGAGAATGGTCTCGCCTTCGGGCAGTGTGGTGTGAGTGAGGTCGAGTTCTATTCCACCGCATACCGCCTTAATGTTTCCGCCCTTGAACACTGGCTCCATAAAAACCTGATTGATACCGCTACAGAAAAACTTATAGTTGATGCGCCCGTCGCTGTTGACATTGCGCTCCATATTTCCGTTTTTTTCGGAAAAACCAGATTTAGTCTTCTTCCCAGGTTTGCGGAAAATCAGCAACAAGCCAACAACTACAAGCACCAATGGGATAAAGACAGTGCAGACCTGTTTTGGAGACATTCCAAGGGCAGAAATCAGGTCGTTCAAAAGGAATTTCCATTTGTCAAAACAGATGAACATTCCAATTGCAAGCAATATCAAACCCGAACGACGGCGTTGTAGAATAAGTGCAAGACCAATGATGAACAATATTGATTGAGGTCCAAAAATAATGTCAGCCAAAGCATCTGGCAATACATTCAACATTTGAAGCAACAAAACCACACCTGACAATATCATTACAATGCCCCAAGCGGTGCGTTTATTTCCAATTCTTTTTTCAGTTTCCATAATCATAATTTTTAATTGTAAATGTAATCAACTATGTCAAAAATCTCGAGGAAACATCGTGCGAAAACTTCCGGACAGCTCCGTTTGATTGTCATTCCTTTTGTTTTTCGACATTGCAAATGTAGGGCTGAAAGCCCCGTCAGCAAAGGCTTTATCGGTGAACCAATGGTTTTAACCCGACGAATGAATGATTGAACCGATGAAAAAAAATTGGTGGCTATTGCGAAAATGTGTTTTTGAAAAAACACAAATCGCTTCTTACTCAAAAAACTCGTAGAAATTGCCGTTTCGTGGTATCACCAAAGTCTTCAGCCCGACTTCCTGTGCCGAAACAGCGTTTTTTTCAGTATCCTCAATGAAAAGCGTGCGCGAAGGGTCGAGTTTCTGCTCGTCGATGACGGCCTGGAAAATCTCGTGCGACGGCTTCAGCAGGTGCATCTCGTGCGAAAGATATACGTGGTCGAATAGTTGGTAGAAGGTGACGCCAAACTCTCTTTGCAGTTTGCTGTGGAAATACTCGAAATGCGAATCGTTGGTGTTGCTCAACATCAACAATTTATGGGTGTTGCGCAGGCGTTTTATCCATTCAATGCGTGGCTCCTTGTAGTCGAGCAACATTGCGCACCACGCTTTTACAATCTCCTCGTCGGAATAGTTGGCACCCGTAATCTTGCGGACATTTTCAGCAAAGCCGGCCTTATCCATTTGTCCCTTCTCGTACTCCTGCATCAAGCCGGAAGTCTCAAGTTTCACTGCATTGTGCTTGCCGAACATTTTGGCAAATTCCATACGCGACAAGTCGGGGCAGATGTCGAGAATCACACCGCCGAAATCAAAAATTATTGTATCAAAATCAGAAAGGCGAATCATTGTAAATCATCAATAAGCGGGAACCTGAACACAAGGCTCTTTTCAAATTTTTTTCTGTCAACAGGCTGAATCATTTGTATCTCCTTGACAGTCTTTAGTTTGATACACAAGTTGGCTATGTCGGCATCACCCTCAATACAAAAACAAGAGCCACACGCGCCGGCGCATGGCTCTTGTGATATTTATTTTTTCTTTTCGAAATGGTAGTATATATAGTTATCTATATCGGAATCATAATTGTTTATTAACTTGACATGAGCATCGATAATTGTATACGTACTAAGTCTCGATGTGGATATATGGTCTGCAACACCATACTCCATTTCATAGAACTTATGCATTTCACCATAACTTGCACCTTCAGACAAATCTTTGAATTTCAATTCCACTGGCTTGTAGATTATCTTGTCGACAAAGTACCCAGTGTCATTTTTTACATATTGTGGGAAAGGCAAATTCATACTAAATAGAACATATTCCTCTCCGTTTCCTGAACAAAAGGTTGCTTCGGCTGTGTTTTTTGATTCTTCATACCCAGGCATTCCATTGTACTCGTCCAATAAATAACTCGTGAAAATGCCGTCACCATTAATGTCAACTTCGTTCATTCCCCATCTGGCTTCAGTTAAATCATAACTTCCCAAAAGAGATGCTGCCTCTTTCTCAAAGGCTGATCTTGTATCTTCTTTCTCGCAAGACGAGAATATTGCGGCAAGTGCCGTCAACGCCATTATAGCAAAATGCTTTTGTTTCATTGGCTTTTATTCTGTTAATGATTGACATTTGTTTGTTGTTGCACTCACTAAATGCAAAAACTGTGCCAATATATAGAAAATTGTGTGGATTGATTTTTCAATAATGCTATATTGCATTAGCCATATGCCTGTCTGACTAGAATGTTTGGCATTGCGGCTACATTGCGACATTATCAATAAGCGGGAACCTGAACACAAGGCTCTTTTCAAATTTTTTTCTGTCAACAGGCTGAATCATTTGTATCTCCTTGACAGTCTTTAGTTTGATACACAAGTTGGCTATGTCGGCATCACCCTCAATACGAAGCCAGTAGTCGACATACTTTATAGTGGTGTCGAATAATCCCTGCGCGCCTTTGTTCTGTATAATGTAATAGTGATTTTCAGTCCCTTGCTCAATCCAGTCAAACATAAAGAAGCCTTGCATCTCGTTGTATGCAGGATTAATGACATTCAACTTTTCCGATTCGGCCAACTGCCAGCCCAACTGTTGGTTTATGAGCCAGCAAAGACGGTACAGTGGCTCAGAGGAAACAATAGCCACAGCACTGACTTTTACGTCGATTTTGTCGATTGTGATTTTCTTTTTTGCCATTGGAACAAGTTTCCGCTAAGATATGAAAAAAGCGGTTATACAATGCTGGAAAGTGCGATGCGCGACCCGTCTTGTTCGGCTTCCTTTTTCGATTGTCCGAAACCAGTAGCCACTACATTGCCGTCGATAATCACCTCCGATGAGAATCGGGCCTGGCGTTCGGTGTCGGTTGATTCAAAGGTGTTGAATGACAGTTCCACCTTCTTGCGTTGCGACCATTCTATAAGACGGCTTTTGTAGTTGTACTCTGTTTCAACCACCTTCTCTATGTCGATATATTTATTAATCAATCTTTTGACAACAAACTTGCGCACCGATTTGTAGCCTTTGTCAAGATAAAGTGCGCCAATCATCGCCTCAAAAACGTCGCCAAGGATGTTCTTGTTGGTATCGAAATGCGTTGCGTGCGACACAATGAACTTGTCGAGCCCCAATGTTGACGTCAGGTGAGCCAGCGATTCGCCGTTCACTATTTTCGACCTTGTCTGTGTCAGGAAACCTTCGGGTTTGTCGGGGAAATTCTTGTACAGGTATTCAGCCACTATTGAATCGAGAATGGCATCTCCCAAAAATTCAAGACGTTCGTTGTTGATTACCGTTCCGTCCTCCAGTTTCAGCGATGCCGACCTGTGAACAAACGCCAACTTGTACAAATCCTCGTTAGTTGGATAAAGTTTTGTTATGCGGTGTAGTTCATCAAGGAACTGCTTGTCAGTGCAGAACAAGCGCTTGATGTAGAACGATAGAATGTTTACTCTCAAGACTATCAGGAAATTTTCTTGAAGATGACTGAAGCGTTGTGTCCGCCAAAGCCGAATGTGTTGCTCAATGCCGCATTGATGTCGCGTTTCTGAGCCTTATGCAAGGTGAGATTCAGACGCTCGTCGATTTGTGGATCCCACTCCTTGTGATTGATGGTAGGAGGAACGATGCCGTCCTTTATGGCCATGATGCTGAAGGTTGCCTCCATGGCACCGGCAGCACCCAACATGTGACCAGTCATTGATTTGGTAGAACTGATGTTCATCTCGTAGGCATGTTCGCCAAATACATTTTGGATGGCAAGCAGTTCAGGAATGTCTCCAACAGGTGTTGAAGTGCCGTGAACATTGACATAGTCAATTTCTTCAGGCATCATTTCAGCGTCCTTGAGGGCACGCTCCATGCAAAGTTTTGCACCGTCGCCGTCAGGGTGAGTGGCTGTAATGTGGTAAGCATCGGCAGAAGCACCGCCGCCTACTATTTCGGCATATATGTTTGCTCCACGCTTTACAGCATGTTCGTACTCTTCAAGAACGATGGCGGCACCGCCTTCACCCATTACAAAACCGTCGCGGGTCTTGCAGAACGGTCTTGAAGCCGTCATGTACTCGTCGTTGTTGGTGGAAAGTGCCTGCATTGAATTGAATCCGCCTATTCCAGGCTGGTTGATAGTGGCTTCCGAACCACCAGACACAACGGCAATCGCCTTGCCAAACCTGATATAGTTGAATGCCTCGATGAGTGCATTTGTTGATGATGCGCAAGCAGAGACGGTTCCAAAGTTAGGACCTCTGAAACCATATTTAATGGAAATCATGCCAGCGGCAATGTCACCAATCAGTTTTGGAATGAAGAAAGGGTTGAAACGAGGAATCATTCCGCCTTCGGAAAAATCCATGACTCCGTCATAGAAAGTGGTGATTCCACCAATGCCGGACCCCCAAATGACACCTACTTCGTTTTTGTCGATGGTGTCGAGGAAATTTGCATTTTCGATAGCCTCTTTGGCGGCTATCAATGCGAATTGCGCAAACAAGTCAAGTTTGCGGCCTTCTTTGCGGTCAAAATACTCGTTTGGATCGTAGTTTTTGACTTCGCAAGCAAATTGTGTTTTAAATTTAGATGCATCAAAGCGTGTTATCAAGCCACAGCCACTTACACCCTTTATGGCATTTTCCCAAGTTTCGTTAAGATTATGTCCTAAAGGATTAATGGTGCCAAGACCTGTAATGACAACCCTTTTCAACTTCATCTAAATTTAAAACCCAATTAAGGAAAGAAGTTTATTACTTCATATTTTTCTCGATGTGGTCGATAGCCTCACCAACAGTGGTGATTTTGTCAGCCAAATCATCAGGAATTGCAACGTTGAATTCCTTTTCGAACTCCATAATCAATTCAACAGTGTCAAGAGAATCGGCACCCAAATCGTTAGTGAAGCTTGCCTCTGGGGTTACTTCGTTTTCGTCAACACCTAGTTTGTCAACAATGATTGCTTTTACTCTTGCTGCAACGTCAGACATAATTTTAAGTTTTAGTTAAAAATTCAAGTTTACTAATTGAAAGACTTGTCTTTCAAGAGGTACCGAGCGGATTCGAACCGCTGTACCAGGTTTTGCAGACCTGTGCCTAAGCCTCTCGGCCACGGTACCATAAGAGCGATGCAAATTTATTAAAATTGTTTTAGTTACAAACTATGTTACTAAAATAAATTAAATTTGCTATGTATCAGGCAAATGTGCGCTCCAAAATCACACTTGCCGACCCTACTTTGCCTCCCAAAGGCGGGTTTATCTTCGATATTTTCACCTTTGCCGACACTAAATTCGTCATTTTTTTTGCTAAGGCCGTCAAAATTCGGTCAGCCACATTTTCGAGCAAATGCGACTTTATCTCCATTTGTTCCTTGACAATCTGATAGGCTGTAAGGTAATTGGCCGAATCGGCGACATTGTCGGTGGCCGCGGCCTTTGTGCAGTCGGCAACCATGGTGAGGTTTACTATGAACTTGTTCCCGACCACTTGCTCTTCTTTGTAGCAGCCGTGAAAAGCGTAAAACTCCATGTTCTCCAATTCTATTGTTCCCATTACTTGTTTCGTTATCAAACAATGACGGTTTTTATGATACAATTTTTGTGCCAAAGTCACATTTTGCCACAAATTACTTGGGACACATATTTTTATATAGCTATATATGCAGTAATGCTGATACACCGACCCTTGTCAACGTTTCATTGTCGATTGTTTTTCCGGACCGAATCTGAATTACCCTTCAATTTCTACCTACGCAAAAATACTTAGGTATTTATTATATATTTGTGCATCTAAAAACACACATTTATGCTTAAGGGAACAATAACAACATTGGCATTGTTGCTATGCTCATTGTTTGTTGTGGCAGCAACAAGCAACGAAAAAAAATACAATGAGCTTTATGCTCAATATTTGCAGTATTACAACGAACAGGATTACCTAAAATCCATAAAATGTCTTGAAGAAGCGTTGCAGTACGCACATAAAGACTCATTAAGCATGTATTCTGACGCATATGCCGGTATATGTTGGGCTTATTCAAATATTGGCAAGTCGGAAATAGCTCTAGACTATGCCCAAAAAGCTCTTGAAATGGACATGAAAATAGGCAATGCTACAAACATATCCACAACATTGGCTCAAATATCAAGCATCTTCGTTCACCAAAAACAATATGCCGAAGCTGAACGTTACATGCTAAAAGCAATTGAATATCAACTAAAAGACCATAGCAAAGAAGCCAATTACAATTTAAGCGACTCTATTGCGTATTTCATTGAATATAAAAATGCCAACACTACGGAACGCTTGGCAAACCGTTATGCTACTCTTGGAGAGATACTGACATTCGAAAAGAGATACGACGAAGCCATTGAAAAGATACAATACGCTTATACGCTCGACACCATAGACCACAGAATGAACAAGGCCGCCATAAGGCTATCTCAATTGGGCAACGTTTACATAGAAATGAGTGATTACGAAAAAGCCAACGAAATCCTATCACAAACCACTGTTTCTCTGCGTGAGACAAACAATCGGAAGAGCTTGTGCATTTCCCTCATTCAACTGGCAAAAGCTCAAATGGAACTTGGCATGAGGGAGTTGGCAGAGCAATCAGCCGTCGAATGCCTATCCTTAAGCGACAACTCCGGTCAGATGAAGACAAAATACGAATCGATGCGTTTATTGTCATATATTCGAAAAAGTCCGATACTTTATGAACAGACAGCCAAATTACGCGACACTCTTTACAATGAACAGATACAGTCGCAAATAGCTGAATTTGAGGTTAAATACAACCTGTCGGAAAAGGAACGTGAAAACGCCGAACTGCAGATAACTGTAGAACGCCAGCATCACATAATGACATTGCTTACAATCCTGGTCATTGCATTCCTGATAGGTGGAGCGCTTACGTTCTCCATATACAAGATGCGCCTCAACATTCAACACACCGAGTTGGTTGCCCGCAAGCTGTTTTTTGGTAAAAGCAAGGTTGATGACGAACAGACAGCAACGGCAGAGCCTACCACACCCGTAGAGGAAAATGTCCCTCTGTCGCCACGTGAGATGGACATTCTAAAAGCTTGTTGTCAAGGCAAGTTGAGCAAAGAGATCGCCGACGAACTGTTTATTAGCAAGCGCACAGTTGATGCCCATAAATCGACCATTTACCAAAAACTGGGTGTAAGCAACAACACCGAACTTATTCTATATGCCGCAAAACACGGAATGGTGAACTTGTAACTAGGAACTAAACTTCTCGACCTTTACACAATCGCTGACGCCGCACGCGACGTCCCTACAGCGGGCATTTTCACAACCTCTAAACCATTATTCAACTTTCAACAGCGCCAGCGTTTAAACTTTCAACTTTACCAATTACTAAACCTCTAAACTTCTCAATCTCTCGACCTTTATTAAACCTTGCCAGGCACTAGGTTCCAGGCACTAGTGCACTAAAAAATCAACGATTCAACCTTCAACTTTACAACAATTCAACCTTACCAGTCACTATCTATTTCATCAACACCCGTATTGATTTCAAAATGTGGCACATATTTTGTCCATACGAAATCTCGGTATTTTAATAAATGGCAAATTGTTAAAAACTTTTTTAACTAACTTTGCGCGATTTTTTTGAAGGTATTATGATGAAACGAAAAATTTCCATTGGTGACATTACAATGAAGCAAGCGTCTGACAATGCAGGCTATGCTTTTTCATTCAGGGAAAAGATTGAACTGGCAAAACTGCTTGACAAACTTGGACTTTCAGTCATTGAAGTTGGCCCAATAGCCGACGGCAAGACCGACAGCCTGCTCATTAAATCGCTTGCATCTACCGTAAAGAACGGAGCAATTGCCGTTCCACTGAACATTGCAGAGAACGACACAGTTGAAACAACCTGGAACGCACTGAAGGGTGCCGCTCATCCTCGATTGCAAGTGTCAGTTCCTGTCAGCACCGTACAAATGGAATATTTGTGCCACAAGAAACCTTCCGCCATTTTGGAACTCATCGACAACCTGACGGCCAAATGCCGTGCGCTTTGCAACGACGTTGAATTTGTGGCCGAAGACTTTGGCCGCAGCGACAAGGAATTCCTTCAGCAGGCCATTGGTGCAGCCGTCAAAAGCGGAGCCACTATCGTAACCGTTTGCGATGCCGCTGGCGACCTTCTTCCCGATGAATTCTTCGACCTTGTAAAGCAAGTCAAGGATTCATTGCCAGAAAATGTGAAACTTGGCGTCCGTTGTTCCAACGAGTTCTATATGGCCGATTCGTGCGCCATTTCAGCCGTCCGTGCTGGTGCCGACGAGATTAAGACAGCGCCTTTCGGCAACTTCACCGTTTCACTCGAGCGTTTTGTAAAGATTCTAAACGCCAAAGCCGACGTCTGCAACGCAACCTGCGACGTGCGTGCAACCGAACTGCAACGTGGAGTGAGCCAAATAAAGCGTCTTTGCCAGACCAACCGCTCAAAGCAGACAACATTCTCAACCGTTGTGGCATCTGACAAGAACGACATCCAACTCACCATTCACGACAGCAAGGAAACCGTGATAAAGGCTGTCGAAAGCCTTAACTACGACCTAAACGAGGAAGATGCACAAAACGTATATGATGCATTCGTACGTTTGGCTTCAAAGGAAGAAGTGGTTGAAACAAAGGAACTTGACGCCATTGTCGCTTCAGTGGCATTCCAGGTGCCTGCAACCTACAAACTTGAAAGTTACGTGATAAATTCGGGCAACGTGATAACAGCCACCTGCCACATACGCCTCAAGAAAGGCGATGCCGTAATTGAGAGCGTCTGCGTTGGCGACGGCCCTATCGATGCCGCATTCCTCGCAATAGAGAAGGTGATAGGCAGAAACTACGAACTTGACGACTTCCAGATACAATCGGTTACCGAAGGCCGTGAGGCAATGGGCGAGACCGTAGTCCGCCTGCGTTCCGAAGGCAAGATTTATTCGGGCCGCGGCATCTCAACCGACATTGTAGGCTCAAGCATTGCCGCTTACCTGAACGCCGTTAACAAAATAGCATTTGAGGAGGCCGAATAATGAAACTATCATTCTCAACACGTGGCTGGACAGACATGTCGTGGAGCGACATCCTCGACAACGCCTGCGAGATGCGCTTCTCGGGCATCGAGGTTTACAATGTGTTCAAGACACCCGAACTGGTTGCCAAAGGTGGTCCGTTCCACAAATACTCGCTAATGGCATCGCTTCGCGAACTGCGCGAGAAAAACCTGACCATTCCTTGCTTCGACAGTTCACTCGACCTGTCCGAAGAAAATCCTGAAATGATTGCGGAGATGCAGAACCTTATCGGCATCTCGTCAGATATGCACTGCCAATATGTATGCGCTTTCGCGAAAAACGGCTCTGTCGACAATGTAAAGAAGAACCTTGCCGTGCTCATTCCGCTGGCTGAAAGCAAGAATGTCACAATATTGATAAAGACAAGCGGAATCTATTCCGACACAGCATTGTTGCGCGACTTGATGAACTTCTTCGCCTGCGACCAACTGGCCGTCATCTGGGACGTTCATCACCCTTACCGCGACAAGGGCGAGACACCTTCGCAGACCATAACCAACCTTGGCGCATACATCAAGCACGTACACCTTCGCGACAGCGACGACGCCAACACTTACAACATCATAGGCGAGGGCAACTTCCCTATTGCCGACGTTATGAGGGCACTGTCGTCGGTCGACTACGACGGATTCTTCTCGCTTGAATGGAAGCCGGAGTGGATGCTCGACTTTACCGACCGTGATGTCATCTTCCCTCATTTTGTCAACTATATGGGACAATTTGAGAACACCCGTGGCAAAAAGAGTGAACTTTACCCTAACCACGACGGTACAGGATATTATATATGGAAGAAGGACGAGTTGCTCAACCTTACATTTTCAAAGGTTCTCGACCGTGTGGTTGAGGAATTTCCTGACCAATACTGCTTTAAGTACACCACGCTCGACTATACCCGTACATACTCGGAGTTCCGCGACGACGTTGACGATTTTGCCCGCGCCCTCGTGTCGCTTGGCGTAAAGCCAGGTTCAAAGGTTGCCGTATGGTGCACCAACATTCCTGCGTGGTACATAACATTCTGGGCTACCGTAAAGATTGGCGCCGTGCTTGTCACTGTCAACACAGCATACAAGATTCACGAAGCCGAATATCTTCTACGTCAGTCTGATACACACACACTTGTGATGATTGAGAGCGCTCTCGACTCTAACTACAAGACAATCATCAACGAGTTGTGCCCTGAAATAGCGACAAACGAGGCTGGCAAGCCACTTCACTGCAAGAGGTTGCCGTTCCTTCGCAACGTCATAACAGTAGGCTTCCGCCAAAAAGGATGCCTCACATTCAAGCAGGCTATGGCCCGTCACACGCTTGTTCCGCTTGAAGAGGTTCAGCGTATGGCCGATGCCGTTCATCCTGACGACGTCTGCAATATGCAGTACACATCAGGTACCACAGGTTTCCCGAAGGGCGTAATGCTGACTCACTTCAATGTGGTGAACAACGGCAAGTGCATAGGCGACCGTATGGGCCTTTCCACCGCCGACCGTATGATGATACAGGTGCCAATGTTCCACTGCTTTGGAATGGTCCTGTCAATGACATCGTCGATGACACACGCCGCCACAATGTGCCCAATGCCGTATTTTTCGGCAAAATCGTCGCTGGCCTGCATCAATCAGGAGCACATCACTTGCTTCAACGGTGTGCCTACAATGTTCATTGCAATGTTCAACCACGCCGACTACCGCAAGACCGACTTCTCATATATGCGAACAGGCATTATGGCTGGCTCGGGCTGTCCTGCCGACCTTATGCGTCGTGCCGCCGAACCTTCTGAAATGAATATGCGGGGCATTGTCAGCGTGTACGGACAAACCGAATCGGCACCTGGCAACACAATGTCGGCTTGGACTGACAGCATCGACGTGCGTTGCGACACGGTTGGATATCCGTTCCCTCACGTCCGTTGCAAGGTTATCGACCCTGAAACGGGGCTTGAGGTTCCAAACGGCACCAACGGCGAGTTCTGCTCAAAGGGCTACAATGTGATGAAGGGCTACTACAAGATGCCTGACGCTACGGCACAGACTGTCGATGCCGAAGGTTGGCTTCACAGCGGTGACCTTGCCTGCGTTGACGAGAATGGCAACTACCACATAACTGGCCGCCTGAAAGATATGATAATTCGTGGTGGTGAAAACATCTATCCTAAAGAAATAGAGGAATTTATATATACTCATCCGAAGGTGAAGGAC
>CALABN010000266.1 GCA_937885735.1 uncultured Bacteroidota bacterium
TAGAGCAAAGGACTGAAAATCCTTGTGTCCCTGGTTCGATTCCCGGTGGCACCACCCAAGCGACCTGTAAAGGTCGCTTTTTTTGTATGTATATTTTTATAAAACACTAATATTCAACAACAAAGCAACACACAGAAGCAAGACGGCAATTATGTCCGAAAAGGCCCAAAAACAGCCGTTTTTCATCATTTGTGTTACACTTTGTGTTACAATGCAGTAAAAAAGCCCCAAAATGAACGGATTCTCGCAATTCATCGGTAATGTATCGTCGTTTCTTTGGGGATGGCCAATGATAATACTCCTGCTTGGCACGCACATCTACCTTTCCGTCCGGCTAAAATTCCCCCAACGCAAGATTTTCACGGCAATCAAGTTGTCGGTGAAAAGAGACGGCGGGAAATCAAAGGGCGACGTGAGCCAATTCGCTTCGCTGGCCACTTCGCTGGCCGCCACTGTGGGGACCGGCAACATAATAGGCGTGGCCACAGCCGTATCACTGGGCGGACCCGGTGCCGTGCTTTGGTGCTGGCTGACTGGACTTTTCGGCATCGCCACAAAATATTCCGAAGGCCTTCTGGCAATAAAATACCGAGTGAAGGCACGTGGCGGGCAGATGATTGGGGGCCCGATGTTCGCCCTCGACCGCGGATTGGGACTGAAATGGCTGGCTACACTGTTCTGCATATTCACGGCATTTGCTTCGTTTGGCATTGGCAACACGGTGCAATCAAATGCGGTAAGCACAATTCTTTCAGAAACGTGCGGCATAAAGCCTCTGGCAACCGGAATCATCTGCGCCACACTCATTGCCCTGGTGCTGGTTTTCGGAGTAAAAGGCATTGCCAAAGTCTGCAACTGGTTTGTGCCGATAATGGCTGGATTCTATATCATTGGGTGTCTTTTTATACTGGCACTGAACCACGCTCACCTGCTTGGGGCATTGAAACTCATTGTTGAATCGGCCTTCACGCCCTCGGCCGCAGGTGGAGGCTTTGTAGGCTCCTCGGTGATAATGGTGGCACGCTACGGCATAGCCCGCGGCCTCTTCTCAAACGAGTCAGGCATGGGCTCGGCTCCTATAATTGCGGCAGCGGCACGAACCAAAAATCCAGTTCAGCAGGCCCTTGTATCATCATCGGCAACATTCTGGGACACGGTTGTCATTTGCGCCTTGACCGGCTTGGTGCTTGTCAGCAGCATTGTGGCTTATCCCGACATAGACTATGTTCACGGAGCCGTTCTTACAAAGGAAGCCTTTGGCAAACTGCCTGTTGTGGGACCCTTCATACTCACCTTCGGAATAGTTACATTCTCACTGTCAACAATACTCGGATGGTACTATTACGGCGAGAAGGCCGTGGAATACCTTAGCCGTGGACGACGCCTTGTAAAATGGTTCAAACTGCTGTGGGTTGCCGGCATAGTGGTTGGCGCGGTGGCCAACCTATCGGTTGTATGGGACGTTGCCGACTGCATGAACGCCCTGATGGCCATTCCTAACCTTGTCTCGCTGATTCTGCTCTCGGGAGTTATCGCCAAAGAGACCAACAAGTGGCTTTGGAAGAGAAAGACTAACGACTGAAAGCAACTGAAGGGATTGTCTTGCAACAAGAGCCAATTGGCATCTCCCCACAAATATTAGTTTTCACCTTAAAATTAAAACGTTATATTCGCAGTTTGTATAAAAGACAAGGCAACGGCATTGCTGATATTGCCTAAAGTATTTATTATAAATAAAATAGACAATCAGTCCTTATGCAAACTGAACGCAGAGTAGTGATAACTGGCATGGGAATTTACTCTTGCATAGGCAAGAACCTTGACGAAGTAAAGGACTCTCTATATAACGGCAAGTCGGGCATAGGCATCGATTCTGACAGGACAGAACTCGGTTTTCTCTCGCCTTTGACTGGCATTCTTGAACGCCCCGACATGAAAAGCCTGCTCGACCGTAAACGCCGCCGTGGCTTGGCAGAGCAAGGCGAATATGCATATATGGCAACCCTTGAGGCTTTCCGCAACGCAAAGATCGACGAAGAATTTCTTGCAAACAACGAGGTAGGAATCCTCTACGGGAACGACAGCAGCGCAAAGCCGATTATAACAGCCGTTGACACCATACGCGAAAAGAAAAGCACAGTGCTTGTGGGTGCCGAATCTGTATTCCAGTCACTGACGTCAACCATAACAATGAACCTGTCGGTGATATTCAAACTCAAAGGCATAAATTTCACAATATCAAGCGCCTGCGCCAGCAGTTCGCACGCCATCGGCATTGGGTACCTGCTCATTAAGCAAGGACTGCAAAACTGCATTCTGTGTGGCGGAGCCCAGGAAGTAAACCCTTTTGGAGTATGCAGTTTCGACGGATTGAGCGCATTTTCCACCAAAACCGACGACCCTACAAAGGCCTCAAAGCCATTCGACAAAAACCGCGACGGACTTGTTCCAAGTGGCGGAGGCGCAAGCCTTGTGCTTGAAGACTACGAGTCGGCAGTCAAGCGCGGAGCACCTATCATTGCCGAAGTCATTGGCTACGGCTTCTCGTCGAACGGCGACCACCTTTCGGTTCCAAATGTCGACGGCCCGAAACGCTCGCTGATGCGTGCACCTGAAAACGCAGGCCTGACAGCAGCCGACATACCATACATCAACGCACACGCCACATCGACGCCAGCGGGCGACCGCAACGAGGCAATAGCCTTGCGCGAAGTGTTTGGCAAACACAACCCTTACATAACATCGACAAAGTCAATGACAGGCCACGAAATGTGGATGGCAGGCGCAAGCGAGGTTATCTACTCGACATTGATGATGAACAACGGATTCATTGCGCCAAACATCAACTTTGAAGAACCTGACGACGAAGCCGTTGGACTTAACATTCCAAACCGTCGCGTAGATGTTGTATTTGACACCTTCCTTTCAAACTCATTCGGCTTTGGAGGAACAAACTCGTCACTTATCATTCGCAAATGTAAATAACACACACTCATTCAAATAACACACTCATGACCAACAACGAGATTATAGAAAAAGTCAACACCATACTATCCGAAGAATTTGAGGTTGACATCGACATCATAAAGCCCGATGCCCCACTTATGAAGACATTGGAACTAGACAGTCTCGACTTGGTAGATGTCATTGTCCTGATTGAACAAAACTTCGGGTTCAACGTCACTGGGCAAGACTTTGCCAAAATAAAGACATTCAACGATTTCTACAATCTTGTAATCGCTCGCACAAACGAGAAGTCCTAATGGCCAACTGGGAAGGTAAGACACGGGGCGGACAATTCGGATACTTGTTTTTCATCAAGATGATCAAGTATTTAGGCATCAATGTGGCCTATGCCTTCCTTGCTTTCGTAGTTGTGTATTTCATTCCGTTTGCCCCAAAAGCCACAGCCTGCACTTGGCGATACGCAAGACACACCCTCGGACTAAGCCGTTTCAAATCAATCTTGATGCTGTTCCGCAACTATTACCGCCTGGGGCAGACACTTATTGACAAGATTGCCATTGGTGGCGGAATGACAGGCAAATACAAATTCAAGTTTGAACGCTACCAGGATTTTCTCGACATACTGAACAGCAATCAAGGCGTGGTGATGATTGGCGGCCACATCGGCAATTGGGAGATTGGCGCACCTTTCTTCGGCGAGTACGGCAAGAAAATTAACATTGTAATGTACGATGCCGAACACCAAAAGATAAAGGAGATGCTTGAAAAGAACTCCACCGGCCACGACTACAAGGTGATTCCTGTCAACAACGACAATCTTACGCACGTGTTCCAGATAACAGAGGCCCTCAACAATCACGAGTACGTATGTTTCCAGGGCGACCGATATGTAAACGCCGAAAAACTTCTGACAACAAGATTTATGGGACGCAAAGCGGACTTTCCTGCTGGTCCGTTCCTGCTTGCGTCACGGCTTAAGGTGCCCGTTGTGTTCTACTTCGCAATGCGCGAGAAGCACCGCACCTACCACTACCGCTTTACAATGGCGGAGCCCGTTGTCCGCACAAAGGACAAGAAGCCAGAGCAAGCCTTGCTTGAACAGTATGTAGCCAATTTTGAAAAAATTCTCAAGCAATATCCTGAACAATGGTTCAATTACTACGATTTTTGGAAAAAACAGGATCCTATATAATTGGCATAGAATACGATGAACAATATATATTTAAACCGATTGAATAGCTGCGTACCTAACGGCACGCCAACCTTGTCGAGGGTGACATTTCTACCAATCTGTCACCCCTACGGGGTTACAATCACAAAACGAACAAAGACAAACAATTATTAAAAGATCACAACCCCATAGGGGTTGGACATTGGTAAAAGACAAATTCCTGTTAACAATGGCGTGCCGTAGGTACGCAACATAGCACTAATTCGCTAATAATTAAAACATCAAAACGATATGAAACTTTTTCCCGCTCTACAAAAGCAATACACAAAAGAGCATCAATCGGCTTACGACGCCCAACGTCTTGCTCACTTCATTGCATCGGCGCCAATGGTTTTCCAGGTGTCGCGCCTGATGATAAAATTCGGCATATTGAAAGAACTTGCCGACAACACAAACGGACTCACACAGTCTGAAATTGCCGAAAAGTGCCATTTGTCAAACTATGCGGCACAAATCCTGCTTGAAGCATCGCTTTCAATAGGCACTGTGATTTTCGCCGACGAGCGCTACAAGATAACAAAGGCTGGCTGGTTCCTCATCAACCGGAATGAAAGCCTCTTTGACTTCCTCGCGCTCGCCCAGGATGCAGTTGCCGTTCTCATCCCAGCTGATTGCGTATTTCCAAATGGTGCTGTTGTACTCGGCATCCCACTCTTCGATGACCGCGAAATCATCGCCGGCATCGATAACATAGAAGTCCAGCAGACCAGACTCTCTTATTGCGGCAACAATCTTGTCCACTTTCTCGTTGTAAGACTCCTCAAAGAGAGCCTTCATGCGAGAGAAACGGGATGCTTTGCGTGCGTTCACATCCTCCTCGGATGGTGCGACCTCTGCCTCATCATCAACGATCTCGACAACCTTGCCGTCTGCCACTTTGATGATCTTCTTGTCCTCAGTCTTGTACTCTCCG
>CALABN010000267.1 GCA_937885735.1 uncultured Bacteroidota bacterium
CAACGAATCCGGTCAATGAAGTTACGGACGGAAGTATTGTATTTGATCATGTTAATTTTGCTTACAATGAAGAAAGCAGCGAGTATGTTCTTAAGGATATCAATCTTGAGATTAAATCCGGAGAGACTATAGGTATTATGGGCGGTACAGGTAGTGCCGAGACAAGCCTTGTTAATCTTGACTTGCACCAGTTTCAAGCATTTGGCGCTCCAGGCCGCGACCCGCGCGGACACACCATAACCATTGCCTATTGGGGCGTTACCGACAATCCAGACTCTGCCCGTGCCGACGACGATGCCAAGTCGTTGCGCTGGTTTCCAATTGACAGTCTGCCCCCGTTGGCCTTCGACCACGACAAGATTATCGCTTTGGGACTGAAAGTGGCAGGTGTGAAGTGAATCTCTCGATTTGGATTGATAATCAAGTTTTTATCTTGACATCCACAGCATTGGTTGACATATCAACTTGTGGCTAATATGAATTGCAGGCACCACAAACCAATTCTCAAACACAACCGAGATAATGTTATGTGCCAGAGAATGCTGGCAAAGCAGTTTTATACGTATTTTCGTTTCAAGAAACCTGTTGTTCACCAAGCCAATCAAATGGACAACTGCATTATAGAAATTTCAGCCATCAAACTGCAACCAGGAATGTACATCTACACACTTGCAGTTGACGGGCAGGAGACAGAATATAAACGAATGATTATTACGGAGGAATAGACAAATGAAAAAAATATTGTTATTGGCATTCGCAAGTATGTTGCTTGCATCATGCGAAAAAGACGAAAAGGAATTTTCAAAAAACGAAACGAATATTATTGGAACATGGGTTGAAACCTATCCTGAATTGTTCGATGGAGTTTCTGATACAATCGCTTTTGCCAAAGATTCTTTGATAAATAAACATTTCTATTTTAATGGTTGGAATTATTTTGTAACTCTTGATACTATTTCATTTACAAAAGATGGAAAGAGAATGAGCTTTTTGTATTCTGTGATAGATGAAGACAATATAGTGATATATGATTTTTTGGATAGGTTGATAACGTCACAAGTAAAAGATATTCAATTTACTAAAGTACAATAAAAAAAATCGACGTACTGCCTTTTTTGTTGCGTAACGACGAACGAATGCCAGCGGCCTGTGGCAGGAATGTATATCTACGCACTTGCAGATGGCGTGCAGGATGCTGATAATAACAGCCGAATAAAACCCGCGATAATCGGTATAATCTTGGTCATCTGCGTAATATTCGTTCTTTCCGCGTCAGTTGACCCAACAAACAAAAAAGGTTGCCTCATTTGGCAACCTTCTTTGTTATATTGAAAACTATATTTCAATTACTTAATGGCAACGTTAGCCATTTGTACATTGTCATATTCGCCTCTGTCAAGTTTTTCCTTGATTTCCTTGAATGCATTCAGAGTGTAGTCAACGTCCTCAATGCTGTGAGCGGCTGTTGAAATGACGCGGAAGATGATCATTCCAGGAGGAATTACAGGGTAAACCACAATAGAGCAGAATATCTTGTAGTTCTCGCGCAAGTCGTAAGCCATTGCAGTGGCCTGTTCAACACCGCCCATAATGTGTACAGGTGATACGCAAGCCTCGGCAGGGCCTATGTCGAAACCTAGATTGCGGAAACCGTTTTGCAGACGACGGGTTACAGTCCACAGCTTCTCGCGAAGTTGGTCGCCTTCGGCACTGTTTATTATTTCCAGACGTTTGATGCAGCCTTCAACTATTGGCATTGGCAGAGCCTTTGCATAAATCTGCGAACGCATATTGTAGCGCAGGTAGTCGATTACGCATTTCTTTGAAGCGATGAAACCGCCGATTATGGCCATCGATTTTGCGTATGCGCCAATGTAGATATCGACCTCGTCCATAACATTGAAATGCTCTGATGTGCCGCGTCCGTGAGGACCCATAACGCCAAATCCGTGAGCATCGTCAATCATTATGCGGAAGTTGTATTTCTTCTTGAGTGCTGCAATTTGGTCCAGGATGCCAAGTGCGCCGGTCATTCCGTAAACGCCTTCGGTGATGAGCAATACGCCACCGCCTTGCTCTTCGGCAACCTTGCAGGCAACCTTAAGTTTCTGCTCGCAACTTACAATGTCGTTGTGCTTGTATGAGAAAGCCTTTCCTTGATGCAGGCGTTTGCCGTCCATTAGGCAAGCGTGGCATTCAGCATCAAAAACGATAACGTCATGGCGTGTCAGCAGAGAGTCGATTGTCGACACAATGCCTTGATAGCCGAAGTTGAAAAGGAAAGCGGCTTCCTTCTTCTCGAAAGCGGCCAATTCGCGTTCCAGTTTCTCGTGAAGGTCAGAGTTGCCGGTAAGCATTCGGCTACCCATTGGATAAGCCAAACCCCAGCGTACAGAGGCCTCACCGTCAACCTTGCGGATTTCAGGGTGGTTTGCCAATCCAAGATAGTTATTCAAACTCCATACCAAGACATCCTTGCCTTGGAATTTCATATGAGGGCCAATCTCGCCTTCCAACTTTGGGAAAGAGTAGTAGCCTTCCACTTTTTCGCGGTATTGTCCAAGTGGACCGCCCGACGATTCCTTTATTCTTTCAAATATATCCACGATACAAAATTTTTATGATTTGTGGTGCAAATGTACTTTTTCTGTTGAATGCTTTGGTGGTATAAATACCTATTTAATAAAAAAGGTTTTACATGTCACACAATTCCTTCCTGAAGTATGTCGTGAATGTGTATCACGCCGTCGTATTTCCCGTCTTTCAGAACGGCAAGTTGCGTTATGTGGTTCTTTTCCATAATGTGGAATGCATTCACGGCCATTTCGTTTTCGTCTATGGTTTTAGGCGTTTTGGTCATAATGTCTTTTGCAGTCAGGGTGTTGATGTCGCGTCCCGACATCAGCATACGTCGCAGGTCGCCGTCGGTTATTATGCCCATGAGTTCGCCGTTGTTGTCGAGCACGGCTGTTGCGCCAAGCCGTTTCGATGTCATTTCAAGAATCACGCTGTTTATGTTGTCAGACGCGGAAACCTGCGGCTTCTCGTTGTTGGTGTAGAGGTCGCTAACGCGCATATACAGTTTTTTGCCAAGTGCGCCGCCAGGATGATATTTGGCAAAATCGGCAGGCGAGAACCCGCGACATTCGAGCAGGGCCACAGCCAGGGCGTCGCCCATTACCAACTGGGCCGTAGTGCTTGATGTTGGTGCCAGATTGTTGGGGCAGGCCTCGTGGGCGGCAAAAGCGTTAATGACAATGTCAGCGTGTTGGGCCAGATATGACTGTGTGTCGCTTACCATTGCGATCATCTTGCTGTTGCGCATTTTCAAGATTGGCACAAGCACCTTTATTTCCGGTGTGTTTCCGCTTCGCGACAGCAACATTACTATGTCATTTTCCTGAATCATACCCAAATCGCCGTGAATTGCGTCGGCAGCGTGCATAAATAATGCAGGTGTGCCAGTGGAATTCATTGTGGCAACGATTTTTTGCGCTATAATTGCACTCTTGCCGATGCCGGTTACTACCAGTCGACCTTTGCTGTTGAAAATTACATTGACAGCGTTAGCGAAATCGTCATCAATCAGGCTTTTAAGATGATTGACAGTGTTGGTTTCTTGCTCGATTACATTGGTTGCAATCTGTATTATTTCGGTCTTGTTTTTCATTTTGTTCATCGATGTTGCGGTGTTCCAAAAAGGTTACTCCAAATATGTCGGTTTGCAATGAAATACAAAATATGTTTTTATATGCAATACTGCAGAAAATTTTGCGTACAAAAAAACAGTACAAAAATATAAATGGGCTAATAAATTTTCTTAAATTTATTATTGTGTAAAAAAAAGAAATTGAATGGAACTGAAAGATTATTTAAAGCAGTATTTCGGTTTTGACACGTTTAAGGGTAATCAAGAGGCAATTATCAAGAATATCCTTGCGGGGCGCGATACCTTCGTGCTTATGCCAACCGGTGGGGGAAAATCGCTTTGCTATCAACTTCCAGCAATGTTACAAGAGGGAACAGCCATTGTCATTTCACCACTGATTGCATTGATGAAAAACCAAGTTGACGCCATTCGTGGCTTCAGTGAAGTCGACGGCATTGCCCATTTCTTGAATTCATCTTTGTCGAAAGCCGAAATCCAATGTGTAAAGGACGACATTGTCGAGCACAAGACCAAGTTGCTCTATGTCGCACCTGAATCGCTTGCCAAGGAAGAAAACATTCAATTCCTCAAGCAAGTGAAGATATCGTTCTATGCAATCGATGAGGCTCACTGTATTTCAGAGTGGGGCCACGATTTCCGTCCTGAATACCGCAGCATCCGCTCGCGTGTCGACGAAATCGGGCGTGCGCCTATCATCGCGCTGACTGCAACAGCCACACCAAAAGTCCAAAGCGATATCCAGAAGACTTTGGGAATGGTCGAGGCCGACGTGTTCAAATCGTCGTTTAACAGGCCAAACCTTATTTATGAGGTTCGCCCTAAACGTGATGTGACAAAGGAAATCATCAAGTTCATAAAAGGCAATCCTGGCAAGTCGGGCATTGTATATTGCTTGAGCCGCAAAAAGGTTGAGGAACTTGCCGAGACGCTTGTCATCAACGGCATCAAGGCTGCACCTTACCACGCAGGCCTTGACTCATCTGTGCGTTCGGCCAATCAGGACAAGTTCCTTATGGAGGAAGTCGACGTCATTGTGGCAACCATTGCCTTTGGTATGGGCATCGACAAGCCAGACGTGCGTTTCGTCATTCATCACGATATGCCAAAGAGCCTTGAAGGCTATTACCAGGAGACTGGCCGTGCAGGCCGTGACGGTGGCGAGGGACGTTGCATAGCATTCTATTCTTATAAGGATATCCAGATGCTCGAGAAGTTTATGCAAGGCAAACCTGTTGCCGAGCAGGAAATCGGGCGTCATCTGTTGCTCGAGACTGTTTCTTATGCCGAGTCGGCAGTGTGCCGTCGCAAGCAGTTGCTTCATTATTTTGGCGAGGAATACACCGAATGCAATTGCGGTGCCTGCGACAACTGCCTGCATCCACGCGAGACATTCGAAGGCAAGGACAGCGTTGTCAAGGTGCTGAACACCGTCATCGCCGTA
>CALABN010000268.1 GCA_937885735.1 uncultured Bacteroidota bacterium
CCGATAATGATTATGCCCCCATGCCGAATCGTCCGGTAATATTTGTAGCCAACCATTATTGCGCCTGATTCGGCACGCCAGCGGTGAACGAGCGCGCGACAGGCATCATTCGTGAGCCAAACGGGCTTGTTGTTGTCAGCCGTGCGTTTTGCGTCGATGAATGCGTCATTCGACTCGGCCCATTTCAGTATGATGTAAGGGCGTCTTTTTTCGTGAAACGTGATGAACGCACGGTTCAGTTTTCGGCATTCATCTTCCAGAACGCCAACTTTCACGTTGCAACCTGCGTTCAGCAACTTGTTGATGCCGTTTCCGTTGACTTTTCCGAACGGATCGACCATCCCGACAACTACGTTTGGAATCTTTTTGCTGATGATAAGGTCGGCGCAGGGCGGAGTCTTGCCAAAGTGACTGCAAGGCTCAAGGCTGACGTATATTGTGGCGCGTTCGAGCAGTTCAGGCTTTTTTACTGATGCAATGGCGTTCACTTCGGCGTGCGCTTCTCCGCACTTGTGGTGATAGCCTTCGCCAATTATCTTTCCGTCGCATACAATCACAGCGCCCACCATTGGGTTCGGTGCGGTGGTCCCTGTGCCCAATTCGGCCAGTTGCAGGCAACGTCGCATAAAAAATTCGTCGTTCACTTGTCCTTTCATCGCTACTAATTACATTTGTGCTATGGACACAACGATAGCCAATATCAAGGTCGAAATTCGAAACCGTCTCTCAAAAGTCTTCGACTCCCGTGAGTTACAGCAGGTGACGTCAATCTTGCTCGACCAGTTTGGCATTTCGCGCGTTCAGTCCATCGCCTATCCCGATGCAAAAATATCACAAACTGATTATGAACTGCTTGTCGGGTTGCTAAAAAGACTCGAAACGGGGGAGCCGATACAGTATGTTGTAGGAAATGAATGGTTTATGGGATGCAAGTTTCGCGTTTGTCCCGATGTGCTCATTCCGCGTCCCGAAACCGAGGAACTTGTGCAACTTGTGTGCGACAAGTGCAAGGCCGATGCGCCACGCATTCTCGATGTGGGCACGGGGAGCGGATGCATCGCCGTGTCATTATCGAAGACGATGCCAGGCTCAAAGGTGACGGCTCTCGACGTGTCCGAGCGAGCCATCGATGTGGCCCGCCAGAATGCTATTGAAAACGACGCGATAGTTGATTTTGTCAGCAGGAGCATATTCGACGATGATTTGCCGTTTGCGCCTGCCAGTCTCGACGTGGTGGTGAGCAATCCGCCGTATGTCACCGAGTCTGATAAGTCGCAGATGCATTCAAATGTGCTTGATTTTGAGCCACATTTGGCGTTATTTGTACCCGAATCCGACCCACTCGTCTTTTATCGGAGAATTGCGCAGTTGTCGGCTGTTTGGCTGAAATCGGGCGGAATGCTTTTCTTTGAAATAAACGAGCGCTTTGGCGAAGCCACCAGGCGGATGCTTGAATCGTTGCAATATGCAAATGTCGAGGTGCATAAGGATTTTTATGGTAAGGATAGAATGGTGAGCGCCTTATGGAAAGTGAATTGACATACGCGGAGGTGTTGGCCAAATGTCAGTTTCTGTCGGCCAAATGCGAGTATTGCATTTACGATATGAAGCAGAAAATGTACCGTTGGGGTGTGCCTGCCGATTTACAGCAGAAGGTTGTCGATTCGCTTGTGGAGGACAAGTTTGTCGATGATTTGCGCTTTGCCACGGCATACGTCAAGGACAAGACTCGCTTCAACCATTGGGGAAGAGTCAAGACAACCATAATGTTGCGCCAGAAGCAAATTGCGCAAAGTGTGATAAACGAGGCATTTGCCGAATTGCCCGAACAGGACTACCAGCGTGCATTCGAGGTGGAGCGCGACAAGAAACTCAAGCAGTTGCGCACCTTGGAACCTTTCCCGCGACGTCAAAAAACGGCTTCGTATCTTATCCAGAAAGGCTTTGAACCCGATATGGTATTCAAGGAACTTGATGTTGAAGGTGAGTGATGTCTTTCAGTTGTCTATCTTCTTTATAAACAATAAAAAAGGCACAGCCTAAAGGCGTGCCTTTTTGTGAATTCAAATTAGGTATCGTTATTTCTTTACCAGTCTTACTTCGTAAATTCCGCCGATTTCGGTTCCCATGCTTGTTTGGAACTTGACTCTTACGCTTTTCTTGCCTTTCAGCATCGATGCGGGAATCGGGTATTCTTCAGTCTTGAACTGCGATGTGTTCCAGCGTTTTATGTTATTGACAGTCACAAGTTTCTCGTCATCGATATATATGTCGAATATCTTTGTGCCCCAATCGTTTACGCCCCAGTATTTCACATAAAGTGCTAGGTCGGTGCGCGATTGTGTGGCCATATCGTAACTGAAGAATCCGCCGTTGCTTGCCGTGCGGTAGAACACGTTTTGCGTGTTGCCTGTCATTGAGCGTTCGGCCTGCATAGCGTGGTCGGTTTCAGGCTGTTGTTCGCCAGGTGCCACAAAGTCGGTAGAGCGGTTTTTCAAAACAATCTTTTGATGCTCAATTTCCGATAGCGAGTCGATGTACGATTTGTAGCCGTCGCTTGTAAGTGCCAGCCAGTAAATCATATAGCGCGAATCGTGGATGGCGAAGAATGGCTCCAGTTCGCCTTCTATCTTGTTCTCTATGTTGATGTTGCTGAATGTGAAGTGCAGAGGCTTGCCTTCGACGGGATTCAGTTTGTCGCCGATGTTTTCCAAATCGTCTTCAATCAGAATAGGGGCCTTGTCGATAGGCAGAAGTTCGCCACCAGCATATTGTCCCCAACGGCCGTCGTCAGCAATCAGCCCAGCCATATCTTCAGTGCCCGTCTTCATTCCGAGCAATATCGGGCCATACATAAGTGCAATGTATTGAGGCACGTTTGGCATACGCTCGATGCGCGTGTGCATCGGGAATGCAATGTCGATAATGTCGCCCTTCTTTATGCCTTTAATGCTGACGTACGACGAAGGTTCTGCGTCGATGCTCACTGCCTGTCCATTGACGGCAATGCTGAACTCGCCCTTTTTAGCCCAGAATGGGAATCGGATTTGCATATCGATGCTTGATTTGCATTCGTCAACTGTGATTTTTGACGTCTCGGCATACGGGAACCCAGTTTCCTGCGTTAACTTGATGCCTTTCTCTTTCCAGTTGAGTTCAGATGCTACAAACAGGTTGACATATAACTTGTTATCATTTTTTGTATAGATGAACTGATTGTATTTTCCGTGGTTTTCCATACCAGTTCCTACACAGCACCACATTGCCATATTGGGAGCGGAATAAACGCGATAGTGGCGAGGCCGTGCCGATGTGAAATAGACGTATCCGCCGTGGTCAGGGTTTTGTGTCGATAGGATGTGGTTGAACATTGTGCGCTCGTAGAAGTCGGCATATTCGGCTTTAGGCTCAACTGCGAATAGGTCTTCGGTCAGTTTCAGCATATTGTACGAGTTGCACGATTCAGGACCGTCAATGTCGTTTACGAAATCGTTGCAGGCTTCTTTCGAAGGGAAGTGCTCTCTGCGTCCGTGCCCGCCAAATGCAAGCGAACGGTTATATACGACAGTGTTCCAGAAATATTCCGATGCCTTTTGATAGTCGGCGTCGCCCGTTAGTTGCGCAATGCGCTCAAAACCTATGGCCTTTGGCACTTGAGTGTTGGCGTGCAGGTTGTCGAGGCTGTCGATCCCTTTTACAAGCGGATTCATTATCTTTTTATGCGAGAATCGTTTGGCGCAAGAAATGTATTTTTCGTCTTTGGTCATTGCGTAGGCATCGGCCAAAACTTCGTTCATTCCGCCATATTCGTTGCCCATCATCTGTTCCATTTGCTCATCGGTGAGGTTGGCTGTGAGGTTTACGCACCAGTCGCAGTATTTCAGGAACATATCGCGGGCATCGGCGTTTCCGCAGTAAACCCACGCATCGCGCAAGCCTGCAAACATCTTGTGAATGTTGTAGAATGGAGCCCAGGCGCCCCAGTACGGGCCAAAGTCGCCTTTCATAAATGCCGACCATACCTTTGCGCTTTCAGGCATTCCGCCAAGGTATCCGACGCCCCATTCAGGGTTGTTCTTCGCGCCTGCTTCTTGACATTCCTTGAGTTCGTCAAGCATATATTCCATTCGTTTCTTGCATTCGGTGTTGCCTGTCGAGGCGTAGTTCATTGCCATTGCCGACAGGTAGTGACCGCCGACGTGTCCGTCGAGGCCGATCCAGCAAGGGAATGATTCGGCTTTTGGCTCAAGGCCTGCTTCTTTGCGGAATGGCGCAAGCAGACGGTCGACATCATATTCAAGCAATACCTTGATGTTCAGGTCGCGGGCGTCCTTAAGCGGACCGTCGAGCAGTTGGACGTCGCTCAATGCAAACTCGTTGTCGAGCATCAGGTTGCCCGATTGCTTGTTGCAACTTGCAAGCAGACTGCAGGCAAGCATTAGTGGTAATAGTCGTGTGGTTCTCATCTTGTTTTTTTTTGAAGAATTAGTTTTGCAATATCAAGATTCTTTGCCAGAGTTGGCTTATGTTTTGTCAATTAAACAGTTCTGTTGTTTTTAGCCATTCGGCAACGGCTGTCGCTTCCTTGTCTAGTTGACGGTCGTCTTCAACAAATGCGCTCATCTTGCGGACTTCGTCGTGAACTTTCTTTGTGAATGGCGCAAAATAATCATATCCGGCAAGGTCGACTGCCTGCATGGCCGCAAGAAGATGAGTTCCATACTGTAGGAAAAGCAAGTCAATCTGTTCAGCAAATTTACGTGCAGAAATCGTGCCCATTGAGACTTTATCCTGATTCAATGCTTCTGTCGGTGCGCTTGTAAGTGAAACAGGGAAACAATAAGTGGCAATTTCACCACGGATTGCGCTGATTGTGATTTGGGCAGCCTTAAATCCAAGTCTTAAACCTGCACGTGGGTGGTCGGCAGGTGTGAATGGAATAAGGTTCTCTGTCAATCCGTTGAATTTGCCGTCGATGATGACTTCGGCCTGCTTGTCGGAAAGGTCTGCAATGTTTGCCAAGGCTGTACGCATATAGTCGCAGGCGGCGCAAATGTGTCCGCCGTAGAAGTTGCCGGTGTTATACAGGCGGCCTGCTTCAATATCTACAAGCGGATTGTCATTGGCTGAATTTAGTTCTTCTGTAATCAATTCGCGTGCAAAACGCAAAGTGTCACGGTAAACTCCGGTAATTTGAGGTGCGCAACGGATTGAATAGCGGTCCTGAATCTTGTTCTCCTGTGCCACAAATCCTTTGCCGTCAAGTTTTTCAATCTGCGATTTCAGAAAATCTTCATATTTCCAGACACGTTTTGAGTCTTTTACAATATTGTAGATGTAAGCGGCAGATTCGCATTGCCCTTTGTGGTTCTTGATTTCACTGACTTTTGCGACAAAAGGAGTGTCTTTTCCGCGTGTGATTTCTGATGTGACTGCCGTAAGGAAGTCTGAAATTTTTGCAAGGCGTTCTGCTTTTTTCCAAGCAAGGCTTGCAACGGCTGTCATTACAGAAGTGCCGTTCATTATTGCAAGACCTTCTTTTGCTTCTATTGGGAGGGGTTTTATCCCTTCAGCGTCGAAGGCTTCCATTGTCGGGACAATCTTTCCTTTATAATAGACTTCGCGCTGTCCCATGATTGCAGCGCCAAGGTAACTTAATGGCGTAAGGTCGCCTGATGCGCCGACGGAACCAAGTTGAGGGATCACGGGAATGATATCTTTATTAAGCATTGTGACCATCATCTTTGCAAGTTCAGGGCGGATTGCCGAATGGCCACCTTTTACGTTCCCGTTCAAGCGTGCCAAAACTACTGCACGACCTGTTTCGTGGTCAAATTTCGGGCCAAGTCCTATTCCGTGATATGTGCAAATAACTCTTTGAAGTTCACCGGCTTTATCTACACTAATCTGATTATGGCAACTGTCGCCAAAATCTGTTGTAACTCCGTAAGTTGGTACTCCTGTCGCAATGTAATCTTCTAAAAACTTACGCGATTCTTCAATGGTTTTCCAGAACTTTTTGTCATCAGGGAGTTGCACCATTTCATTTTTATATGCTACATCGCAAACATCTTCAATTGTCAATTCGTTTCCGTTAATAGTCTTCATTTCTTTTCAAAAAAATAGGGAATTATATTGATTTTTCGATTTTTGTTAAAAAAGATATTCTTTAGTCTTTTGTGCGTTTGGTGATTCTTGCCCAAAATATAGGATTTATGCCAAAGGTATGGCAATGGACGGTGCCGAGAGTTTGGCGATTCTCATTGCGTTTAGTTTTAGTTTGATGTTTCAAGTGTGCAATATCGCTCTTTTTTTGTCAAGTGTGCTTTCACTTTTAGGTAAAAATGCGGTCTGAAATTTGAATTCGTTGCCAAAAAGTCCGTAGCGTTTTGCTATGTCTGATTTTGTACAAAATATTGGCATTGAGCAAAAAAAAAAGGCCGTCAATCTTTCGACTGACGGCCACGTGGTTATTACGATATAGTTGCGGGATGTCCGAATAACTTGCGGTTATTCGAATTTTATCCAGTCAATGCTTACATTTTCACCGTTTGCCAATTCAACATACACGTTGTGAATGCCTTTCGGGCAGTTCTTGATTTTTGCTGATGCGGTGTTGCTCTTAGCGTCAATTTTCACTTCTGCAAGCAGAGTGCCTTTTGCGCCGTCGGCATAAACCTTTACAGAGCCGTTTTGAGTCTCAAAAGGTGCTACAGTCAGGGTCTTGCTTTGGCCTTCGCCAAAATCGACAGTGTTGTATTGAACCCAACTTCCAGGCTTGCTGAATGTTGTTTTCCAGCCTTCAAAGCGTTTTGTGGTGTCGGCATCGTTCTCGTAAAGGAAACTGATGCTTGCGTCTTGACTGATTGCGCTGTAGCGGTCAATTTGGATTTTGTCGGTTGCTTTTGTCACGCCAATGCCACGCAACGAAGGCTTTACAAGTTGTATTGTGCCGTCTTCGTTGAAGAAAAGGCTGTCGGCGCATACTGCGCGGTTCTTGTCGAATTTAGGCGAGTAGTTGTTGTGGTGGTAGAACAGGTACCATTGGCCTTGATAGTTGATGATTGAGTGGTGGATAGTCCAGCAGTCGGGCCATTCTTCCAGAATCAATCCTTTGTATTCGTATGGTCCCATTGGGTTCTTGCTCATAGCGTAGCCTATGACTTCAGTGTTCTCGCGTACGTATGGGTAGGTGAGATAGTAGTTCCCGTTGTATTCAAATGCGAACGGGCCTTCAGCCTGACGTGAAGGCAGGCCTTTCAGGCAATTGACGCCCTTCATTACAAATTGGCGTGGACCCCATTTAATGGTGTCGGTCGGATTGTCGTCAGC
>CALABN010000269.1 GCA_937885735.1 uncultured Bacteroidota bacterium
CGCATGTCTCTTGGCCACGTCCCCAACGTGGGTCACGGAAGATGTTTACGTTAGGGCACCAGAATGTAAGTTCAGGATTGCCAGGGTAGTAGGTTACGCCCATTGGCACGTTGAACAAGGCCGAATCCTGGTGATTGGTGCGGTTCCAGTTGGCGCGAGCCTCGTCTGAAACTGTTGAGAACACATTGTACATCAGTTCAGGGCTGAATGCTGATGCAAGGCCAATTGGCTGTGGATAGACTGTGTAGCCGTCTTGACGTACGCCGTGGCAAGCCTCGCTCCACCAGTTGTAGGACGGAATCCCAAGTCGGTCGACAGACACTGACTTGTTCATCATTAGACCAACTTTCTCTTCTGGTGTCAAAAGAGAAATAAGATTTTCAACCCTTTCATCAATCGACAGTTTTGGATTTTGAAAAGGATACTCGTACGACTGCTTGTTGCAGGATACGAAAGTGGCCGACAGTGCGACCAACAATAGAGGTTTGAAAAATTTGCTCATCGCAGTTTAATTATTGAATTTAAATGTTAGTTCCTTAAATGGTCGTTGGGGGTCGTTGGTAAACAAGTTTACGCGGAACCCTTTTAATGATTCTGATTTTGCTGTAACACTGACAGTTGCATTTGGCTTAACTTTAGTGCCTTCGGCAATGTTCAGCGTTACACCTTGCGGTATCTCAACTGCATATATGACTAAATCAGATTTTCCCTTGTTAGTGAGTTCTATTGACCCCGACATTGTGCTTGAAAACCAGCCTGTTGTCAGTTCGCCAACCGAAGGATATGTCTGCATATCGGGGGCATTATCAGCGTTTGCGGGTTTTGCAAGGCATATTGCTGATGTGACTATCGGAAGGCGCGACTTCTTTCCGTCAACATACACCCATATTGTATCGGAATAAGTGCGGAAGACTTTGTCGGGCATAGTATAGGTGATAGTTATGGCCGATTCCTTGCCAGCACCGAGTTTCGGAGGGCAGACAACGCGCATTTCGGTTTTGTTTGCATATTCAACTTCCAATGAAATTGCCTTGTCCGATGCATTTGCAATATATACTTGCTTTTGCCCGATAGCCCCCTGATTGACGTATCCGAACTGGATGTTGGTTTTGTTTGTGTATAGCAAGTCGGCTATGTTGTAGAAATAACGGTCTTGGATGCTACGGTCGGCAGGCACTACGTTTGCCTTTGTCGAAAGCGTGCCAAGGCTTCTGCCTTCCGAATCGACAATCTCAATGGTGCGGTAAGTGTCGCCTACAGCGCCTGCTGGCGAATAATAGACATTGACGTCGCCTATCTTGCCTGGCAGAATGGGCTTGCTGTCGAAATCGGCATTGATGCACGAACAGCCTGGTATTGCTCTTGAAATTGTGACTGGCTTTGAAGAGTTGTTAAGCAAATGGAAAGTGTGGCTGACGGGACCTTCTGCCTCGTCAATTGTGCCGAAATCGCATTCGTACGTGTCAAACGATGGCACGTCTGGCATTTCTTGCGCCATAACTGATGCCGACGCAAGCAAAGCGACCAACAAATAGATTAGTTTTTCCAAGTTGCAACTGTTTACGTACAAATTTATGCAATTCTAATCATCCTGAACTTGTTATCTTAAAGAGTTATTAGACGTTTGTCGATAAAATTTGTTAATAACTCGAAAAGAATGGGATTTTGACGGGAATTTTTAAGGTTGAAGGGTGAAACACTTCGCTGTTTAGAGGTTGAGACTTTGGCGATTGGCTGTTAGCCGTTGGCTCTTAATTAAGAGCCCATTTTTCCAATTAATTGACAATTGGTTTAGTCCCGTAGGGACAGAAGATTGGTAGAAATGCTATATCCCGCCTATGGAAGGCGTGCCGTAGGTACGCGACAATGAATAATGTTGATTCGGTAGAAACGCAAAAATTTTGCGTCTGTACAGAAGGGTAAACGCAATTCGTTCGTGATAATTCGTTTCAAATCGTGGTTAAAAATCTGCGAAAATCAGTCCAATCTGTTAAATCTGCGTTCAAAACCTAAAATTCAGAATGTATCAGCCTATATGCGATAGAGCCAGGGTTGGGGCTGGCAGGGCAATTGTCGCGGTCGAACCATTGGGCGTCGGAAATTTCGTCTTTTTGAAGTTTTATCTCGCCACTTTCGTATTCAGCGGTGAAGCCAAGCATCAACTGGTCGGGGAATGGCCAACTTTGGCTACCGCGATATTGAATGTTCTTTACCTTGATGCCTATTTCCTCTTCAAGTTCGCGCTGTACGGCGTGCTCAGCCGATTCGCCACCCTCAATGAAGCCCGCAACGCAGGCGTAAATGTCTTGATTTCGCTGAACGTGGCGGGCAAGCAGTATCTTGTCGCCCTTGTTCACAAGCACAATCACACACGGTTCTATGCGCGGAAAATGAATTTTCTTGCAGTTGGGACATTCTCGTGCTGTAAACTGGTTGCTTTCAATCAGTTTTGCACCACAAGCACAACAATACTGTGTACTCTTGCGCCAATTTATCAATGCCTTTGCACGTGAGGCCTGAAAAACCGACTTTTCATCGTTTTCGGCAAAAAATTGACGGGTTGGGATAGTGGTGTATTCCAAAGGCAGGTTTTCCTTTGATTCAAGACCTAATGCACAAATTTCAAACTCTTGTTCTTCAAATAAATCCGACTTATTATCTAAAGTATTAATTTTAGTTAAGTCGGCAAATGAAAGGCTACTCTTGTCGGCTTTAAGGACAATTTCCTTGCCAACCAAAGCAAAGCATTTGCAATCAGTACTTTGTGGGTTTTCTACAAGTGACATAACTAAAAATCATTTAAAGGAGGGTTCTATAAATTGATTTCGAGAGATTTTTGAATTTTTATAGAACTCACCTAAATTCCTCTGCCATAAGTTTGCGTTTGCCTGTGGCAAACAAAAGTGCCACAAAGGCTATCATAAAGAACACTGACAGCAAGGCAACACTGTTGCGCATACTTCCTGACAAGTGCTCAATCAATCCAAAACCAAACATTCCAATCACAATGCCAATCTTTTCGGTAATATCGTAGAATGTAAAGTAAGATGCTGTGTCAGTGGTGTTTTCGGGTATCAACATTGCGTATGTGGAACGCGCTTGCGACTGTATGCCACCCATAACAAAACCCACGCTAATGGCAAGAATGTAGAAGTGGGTGGTGGTCTGCGTGAAATATCCGCCAATGCAAATGGCAATCCATACAGCGAGCATTATCAACATAGATGCAAAATTACCGCATTTGTTTGACACTCTTGCAAATATAAACGAGCCAATCATTGCCAGAAACTGAATCAGCAGTATTGCGACAATGAGTTCAGTGGTGCCAATGTGAAGTTCAACGCTACCAAAGAGCGTGGCCACCAGAATTATTGTCTGAACACCCATACTCAAAAACAGGAACGATATCAAGAATAAGTTCATAACTCGTTGACGGAAAAGGTTTTTTGCGACAATTACCATTTCCTTGAATCCTTGAGAGAGAATCTTTGAATTTATTTTTGTCTTCGCCTTGAATTCCTTCAAATGCCTGAAGGCAATGAGTGCAATGCCAAGCCACCACAAGCCGACAAGCAGGAACGAGAAACGATACGAGGCCTGTTCACTTGCGAATCCCCAAAATTGCCAGGTGTAAATTATCACTATGCAGAACACAAACAGAATCATACTGCCAATGTATCCCCAAGCAAAACCTTTGGCACTCACTATGTTATGCAGTCGATTGGTGGCAATTATCGGAAGGAACGAATTGTAATAGACTGTTGCGCCAGCCCAGCCAATGACAGCCAAAATTGTCAGCAAAAGTCCATACACAATATTGCTTCCAGTAAAGAAATATAGCCCAGAGCAGGCCAGCGAGCCTATCACTGTAAAGAAAACCATAAAACGCTTTCGGTAGCCACCCATATCGGCAATGCCCGAAAGAAGAGGCGTTATCAATATTATCAACGCGTAGCCAAGCGCTATGGCATAATCGTAAATAACCGTGTTCTTGATAGTGAAGCCAAAAATCCGCACAAACTCACTGCCAAAGAATTGTGTTGTAACTTGTTCATAATAAATAGGGAACAAGGCCGATGCAACAATCAGGCTATAGACGGAATTTGCTATGTCGTACGAACACCAGGCGTTTATCGTCTTCCGATTATTCTTCTCAATCATTGCTCTATTTCAGATTGAAATCATTCAGCAAAGTTTGTAAAAAAGCGTGACTTTGCCTAACAGTTGTGTCGGAAGGTGAGCCCGAAGTCAGTTTCGATGATGAATTATCCCACGTTAATTGCTCATCTTCAACAATATAGCCAATACCATTGTTATATGAATAAAATGCAAACGGCTGACTGCCCGCAAGCACGTCCTTGCTAAAGGTAAAATCATCACTTTCAATGCCCAACTGATTGCATACGAGTTCAGGTATGTCGTTTTGGCTCAAGCATTGGCTTATAACCGTATCTGCTATGTTGAGTGCACCGCCAAGCCAAATCATTGGAATATGGAATTTTTCAGTTACGTGGACTGGCGAATTGCCAGGATGACGGCTTCCGTGGTCGGCAACCAAAATGAGAAGAGTGTTGTTCCACCACGGCTCTGCCGACGCCTTACGCACAAAATCGCCAATGCAACTGTCGGTATAATGGACAGAGTTAAGGAACAGGCTTTCCTCGTCATAACCAGTGAATTGGCTTGTGTGAGGAACCTCAAAAGGCTCGTGACTGCTCAATGTGAACAGAGTGCTGAAAAATGGTTCGGAAAAGTTGTTTATGTCGGAATGCCAACGGTCAAGGACAACGTGGTCGTGAGCGCCCCATTTAGAGTTCATGTCACCCTTGTCAAACGCTTCCATAGTGACCAAACGTCCGTAATTGCCTGTTATGAAGTACGATTTCATATTGGCAAATTCAATGTCGCCACCGTAATAGAATGACGAATTGTAACCCTCTGCGTGCAGTTTATGGCTCAAATGTGGCAATCGAGAAGCCTTTGTCGTAAGTTTTATTATGGAAGTGGTTGGCTGTGCAGGATAACCGCTCAAGATGCTGACAATTCCCTTGTCGGAACGGTCGCCACTGGCATAGCAGTTGCTGAACAGGACACCCGTATGCGAAAGGCTGTCGAGGTTGGGAGTGACACCAGACATTCCACCAACGCAACTGACCACCTTTGCCGTGAAACTTTCCATTATCATTATCAAAATATCAGGCTTGTCTGTCTTGAGCAGGCGGGTGCTTGTGGAACTAGACTTCAGCATATCGGCCACAATGGCATCGGCATCGGCCTGTGGCATAAAATCTACAGTCTGCATACGCTTTAGGTAGCGCAACGAGTTGCAGAAGTTCCATTCAGCATTTACGGCAGAATGGTTTGCAAACTGATTGTTGCTGAAATATACACTGCCAGTCTTGTTTGATGCAATGCCAAATCCGCCACGGATAGGAATCACGCACGTTCCAGCCAAAATGAAAATGGCAGGGGCGAACCACCAGTTTGCCTTTTCCATTTCACGCATCGGCTTGTCGACAAAACGTATGTAAGCCTTGATGCTCAACCAGATGAACAATGTTATCCAAACAAAAAAAATCAACGTCAGCCACAACGGTGTTGATGCGACAGCCTCTTTCGGAGTCTTGAGATACATAAGCACCGTGCTGTCGATATGGAACCCCCAATTTCGGTAAAGTTCGCAGTCGCAGATGCCCAAAATGGCACTCAATACTATGAGTGTCAATGTTATGCACTTAATTATGGTTGCAGGTGTTTTGGCTTTCAGTCCGACTGTTGCGGTGAGAATGACCATAATCAAGCAAGTAAAATATCCGCCCATTGAGACATCGAGGCGCAATCCGTGCCAAAATGTGAGCATCACGGTTCCAAACGACAGTTCGGACGTCAATCCAATGTTGTACAACTCAAAAAAAAGACGGATAACGACAAAAAAGGCAACCCAATACAAATAATACCTTACACTAACCAATATACGCTGTAACATTCTTCAAATCATTGATTTTGTAAATATACACCTTTAATGTCATAGACAAAAATGCCATCCATCATATTAAAAAATGTGATGAATGCCAAAATAACAAAAGAAATTTTATTGGGACAAAACCGAAAATAGATATATTTTAGTTTGTTCAAATTTAAATAAGGTAACCAACACTTTTTCTATGGAAGACATTATGTTTGACATAAACGATGCCGTAGATTGCAACAATTGGTTTGAGAATAGTATTCAGCCAATTTTTGTGATGAAGAGCGTAGGACAGAAACTATCACTATACAAGATAAACAAGTCGGCATGCGAACTGCTGAAATGCTCACCTGACAACTATCAATCACTGTCGCCTGCAAGCATCGGGCTTTTCTGTGACGAATCCGACATGCAGAAATACATTGATGCCGAAATAGGGCCACAAGGCGTGTCGTACCTTACTCATATCAAGCCTTTGATTGAACCAACCATATCGTCGGAGATCACCCTTTACAAAAGGGAAACGGCCGACGGCGATTACCTTGTTGCATTCCAGCAAAGCATTGGCGATTCATCAAAAATGCTGGGGGCATTACGCCATAGCGAATACCGATTCCTACAGATGGCCGAAAACATTTCCGACGGAATCATCATCTACGAGAATTCCAAAATGGTGTTCGTCAATTCGGCATTTCTGAACATTACAAGCTATACCAAAGAGCAAGTCCGCGACATGGACGATGGATGACGAGGATGTCGCCTATATCAACGAGAACATCTCGCGGATTGAGTCGGCCGACGGACAGCCGTGACAGCCGATTTCGCTGTAGAACTTCTCGTGCGAAGCCGTGAGCATCTCGCCCTTCCACCAGCGGCAGTAGTAGTGGGCCTCGACGGACTTCTTCCTGCCGGCGACGACCTCCTCGTTCACGAAAGGCGAACTCGGCAGATACGGATGCGTGGGATCGAACTCCCGCACGATCTCCGGCAGGATCCGCCGCGAGAGAACGTCCCGGTTCGGATCCGCGCCGAGATTCCGCCAGACGCCCCTTTGAAAACCGGAGTCGCCCTCGTTGTTGCCGCAGTAGATGGCCAGCGACGCATGGTTCCGGAGGCGCTTGACGACTTCGATCGTCTCCTTCTTCACGAGTTCGTGGAACGCCGTGTCGTTCTGCGCGTACTGCGTGCTGGCGAAGCAGAAATCCTGCCAGACCATGATGCCATTCGCATCGCACCAATCCCAGAAGAGCTCCGGCTCATAGAGCCCGCCGCCCCACACGCGGATCATGTTGCAATTCGCCTCGCGAACAAACTCCAGCGTCGGGACGATCCGGTCCTTGTCGCGGCAGTGGAGCGCGTCGACC
>CALABN010000270.1 GCA_937885735.1 uncultured Bacteroidota bacterium
GTCAACAGTGCCCGCACTGTATCCTCCTTCCGTCCATAAATCCACTCGATAAAAAATCAAAAACCTCTCGAAATCAATTTATAGAACCCACCTTATATTTTTTCAAGTTGTCAATGCAGTTGCATTCCAAACAATGACAAAAAAAGTCGGCACCCGAAAGTGCCGACTTCAAACAAAAAAACTAAAACAACTATACGAGAACTAAACTCTCATATTTATCTTCAAACAATGTCTTCAATTATTTAGACATTGACTTTTCAAGTCTGTATTTCCATTTTGCATAAGCATCAGCGTACTCTTGACGTGCCGACTGATTTGGTTCGATGACAGCCAATTTGTCAAGTGTTGCAAATGCCTCTGTATTGTTCTTGTAGATTCCAGCACCCATTCCAGCGCCCTTGGCAGCACCAACTGAACCGTCAGTGTCGTAAAGTTCGATGGTTGCGCCAGTAACACCGGCCAAAGTATCGCGGAAGATTGGGCTCAGGAACATGTTGGCATGTCCTGCGTGAATCTTGTTAACCTTCATGCCCATTTGCTCCATAATGTCGATGCCGTACTTGAACGAGAATACAATGCCTTCCTGTGCGGCACGTACAATATGATGCTTAGAGTGAACATTGAAGTTCAAGCCACGGATTGAGCAGTTAATCTCACGGTTGCCCAACATACGCTCTGCGCCGTTTCCGAAAGGAAGAACGCTCAAGCCTGCACTGCCTATAGGTGCCTTTGCAGCCAAATCGTTCATCTCGTTGTAAGAGATACCGTCTGGTGCAATGTTGCGCTTAACCCAAGAGTTAAGGATACCTGTTCCGTTTACGCAAAGCAATACGCCGATACGTGTCTGGTCAGAAGTATGGTTGACGTGTGCAAATGAATTGACACGCGATTGTGGGTCGTAGTTTGCTGTGCCGTTGACACCGTAAACAACACCAGAAGTACCTGCGGTGGCGGCAATTTCACCTGGATTGAGGACGTTAAGCGACAATGCGTTATTTGGCTGGTCACCACCACGGTATGTAACTGGTGTGCCTTCCTTCAATCCAAGTTCAGAAGCGGCTTTGCTTGAAAGTTTGCCTTGCTCGCTGAATGTAGGCTTAATTTCTGGAATGAATGCGCTGTCGATTCCATAGTAGTCCAACAGGAATGAAGCCAACTTGTTTTCCTTGAAATCCCACATCATGCCTTCAGACAAACCTGAAACAGTTGTGCTGATTTCGTCGGTCATCTTCATTGCGATATAGTCGCCAGGAAGCATTATCTTGTAAATCTTCTCATACAGTGCTGGTTCGTTTTCCTTAACCCAAGCCAATTTTGATGCTGTGAAGTTACCTGGTGAGTTCAACAGATGACCAAGGCATTTTTCAGAGCCAAGTGCATTGAATGCCTTCTCGCCGTAAGGAACTGCACGCGAATCGCACCAAATGATTGAAGGACGAAGAACATTCTTGTGCTTGTCAACACAAACCAAGCCGTGCATCTGATAAGAGATACCAATAGCCTTGACTTCGGCAGGATTGGCACCGCTTTCCTTCATTATTGACTGAACTGACAATTTAAGGTTTTCCCACCAACTCTCTGGGTCTTGTTCAGCCCAACCAGGATTGACGGCTATAATTTTTGCTTCGGTTTTTGGGAAGAAGGTTGTAGCAACGCATTTGCCTGTTTCAACATTTACAAGGCTTGCCTTCACTGATGAACTTCCTACATCTACTCCTAACGTGTACATAGTTATGTGTTCTTATAATTCAACGTTTAATTGTAAGATGGCTTCACTGTCAGAACCCACCTATTTAGCATGTCAAAACTATATCAGACATTATTTCTTATACTTTATTTTTTAGCCAAAAAATGGGATTTTTACGCCAAAATAACAATAAATCCTATTTTTACAGTTTTCTATATCTTATTATTAATCAATTATATTATCAATAATAACAAAATTCAGTTTCGACATCAAGAAACAATTTTTTACTATTTGTAGATACATAAACAATGCCACTCACAATACAGCACAATAGACAATGTTGTGTATCAAACACTTAAACACAAAGTCACGGCATACTGGAATCACATCTGAACTATTTGCCCATAACCTTGTCGAAGAAATCGAAAACATCGGGCAAAACCAATGGGACCATACCTGGATGGTCGGCCTCAACCTCCTTGTACGACACGACGTAACCTTGATTCTTCAACCAACCGTTCAATGTGCGACTTGCCTCCAACGACACTGCCTGCGTACCTTCAGTTATATATATTGGCTTGTCCTTTAGCACGTTCCATGGATATCCCTTCTCGGTTACAAATGGGCCCGACATAGGCGCAATAGCCTTCCAATAGGCATTGTACTTGGCCCCAATGTACCACGTTCCTCCACTGCCCATAGAATGCCCCATAAGGAACATGTTGGAACGGTCGACAGGATAGTTTTTCAGTACAATCTCAATGACATTGATTACGTCTTTCTCGCTCAAGCGTTGCTCCTGTGCACGTTCAGTCGTAATCTGAACGGCAAGCATCTTGTCATTTTCAGCATCCTTGCCAAATCCAGCAGGCAACCTCAAATTGGTGCCATAGGCGCCATGTCCGCCCAATGGCGAGACAAGGATTATATTGTGTTTGTTGGCAAGTTTGACCATAAGAGTATCGTCCTGGTCAAGATAGGAACTCTCAGTGTTCCACGCTCCGTGAAGGAACATTGCCAGAGGCAACTGACTTTTCCCGTCCCAACTGGCTGGCAGGCAAACACGGAACGGCATCGCCTCTCCCATTTCTCCGAAATAATATGAAAGATGAAGGTCGAGAGTGTCGCCATTAACATTGCTGTTTACCACCTTAACCGTATCAGCCAACTTACGTGAAGCCTCAATCTGCTCCTGCTCGAAGGTCTTTGTTGACTCAGGAGTGAGATCTGAAACACCATCATAATTCTGAG
>CALABN010000271.1 GCA_937885735.1 uncultured Bacteroidota bacterium
GCACTTTCCCGCGTCGCTCGGGTTCATAGTAGACCTTCACTTCAGGGTGTTTTTCAAGCAAGGCGTTGGTCCCGTCGTTCGAGCCGTCGGTAACCCACACAAGATGCAGTTTTTCTGAAGGATAATCAACTGACAATGAATTTTCTACCTTTGAATCGACAAATTGTTCCTCGTTGAAAGCCGTCACAAAAAGTGTGACCTCTGGCAGATTGTCGGGCAGTGGTTGCAGGTTGCTGTCGCCTTTTATTTTTGCAATGATTGCAATGAGCACGGGATAAGCCACATAGGCATATACTATCAGCGCCAGCAGAATCCAGAACAATATGGTCATAGTTGTAGCCATTGCTTGTAGAAATCGTTTAGTCCGACAATTATTTGTCTGTTGTTGAAATTCTCATTGGTGAACGAATAGGCGTTTTGCGCTATCTCATCGGCCAATTTAGGCGTTTCAATGACTTTAAGTATTTGGCGTTTAAGTTCATCTGCTGTGTCGCCAATTAAAATTTGTTTGCCGTTTTCGGCATCAATTCCTTCCGCGCCTATTGTGGTGGTGATTACACAGCGTGAGTGAGCCATAGCCTCAATTATCTTTATTCGCATTCCGCTTCCCGACAGCAATGGAACAATCATAATGTTGTGTCTGTCGATGAATTTTTGTGCGCTGGCCACCTGGCCTTCATAGACAATAGGGTGTTTTTCCAGTTCGTGGGCAAAACCGTCGGGTGCGTTGCGCCCTGCAATGTGAAATGCCCATTCTGGATGCAGTTGATGAATGTCGTTCCAAACGTTTTTCACAAACCACAAAATGGCTTCCTGATTGGGTTCCCAGTCGAGTGCGCCAATGTAGAAGAACGATTTTTTTATTTCAGGCGCATTGCCGCAGACAAATTTTTGAGGTTCGATGCCCGTAGGTGCCACAAATGTGCATTCTGGCTTGAATGGCAGTTTCTCGGCATCATTTTTGGTGATAGGCACAAGCAGGTCAATTTTCTTCAAGGTCGACAGCTCGAGATTGCGTATTCTTTTGCTCAAAATCTTTTTGTAAATCTTCTTAAAAAGGTTGCATTCGGTTTCCGCCATTCGTTGCCAAATCTGCCATTCAACGTTGTGCGCCCGCATAGATATGGCTGATTTCGAACATTTCCGTATGGTCGGGATGTAGCACGAGAGGTAAAGGCCTTCAAGCTGTATGATGTCGTAGTCGTTTTGCAGAAGCCAAATGAGTTTTTTTCTGAACTCTTCAGACATGAACCGTTCGGCATTGTAAGGATTTTTTGACAGGAACAGATTGCTTATGAGTTTGCCAATTTTGATGTCGGTGTCAATCCATACCGAGTGCCAGTTTATGTTTTGCGTCAGTTCTGGCGACAGCTTTTCAAGCGGGAAGTTGTGCTTTTGTGTCTGCATTGCAAGCACGTCAACCACGTTTCCTTGAGCTGTCAGGCCCATAATCATATTTAGCGTGGCAATGGTGCCACCGTCGTTTGAAGGGTATGGCATCTTGTTGCACAGCACCAGAATGCGAAGTGGCCGATTATTGGTTGACGGGTGCATCGGTTTTCTTGTTCTTTTTCAGTCTGGCCACTAATTTCTGGACTTGCGGGTTTGAAATGAACTTTCCGTACACTTTCCTGAAGAAGTCGGTGTAGGTGCTCAGTTCCATAAATGTGGCGTCCTTCACAGCCTTGTATGTGAGAAATGCGCCCATTGGCAGGAATATCATCGATGAAATCCACATTCCCAGCCAGACAGGCCAGGTGCCCATTTTTGCCGATTTCTCGCAACTTATGTTTATCACGTAGTAGATTACGAAGAAAAGCACCGAAATGACTATTGGTGTTCCGATGCCGCCTTTACGGATAATGGCGCCAAGCGGTGCCCCGATGAAGAATAGCAGCAGACAGGAAATTGACAAGGTGAACTTGCGGTGCCATTCAATCTCGTATCTCTTTATTGTCTTTTGCCTGCTTTGCATGTCTGATTCTGCTTGCGTAATGTAACTTTTAGCATTGCGGGCGTTTTCCATGGCGTAGTTTATCACACCTTGACGATTGACCATCGACAGTGTCATTAATGCAGAGTCAATGTTGATGTATGTTGATGCGGGATTGCTGGTTTTTTGGTACCAAAGGCTGTCTTCCTTGTTGTAGTTCATTTTTTTGAAGTAGTTGCCTTTTTCCAATGTTGAAAGGTAGCCGTTGGTTTCGTTATTGAATTTAGTGTTCAGAGAGTCGGTCGTGTATTGAAGTTGAGATAGGTTAAGCATTGCATAGCCGTTCTTGTACAGCGATTCGTCTGACCGTTCAAAACCCATGCCCGACATGTCTATTGCGAAACGTTCTTCCTTGAAGCGTGTGGTGCGTTGAGGATATTCCTTGTCTTCTCTACGGTGTCGTTTTTTTTCGGTCTCTTCCACGTAGTTGGCACCGCTATACAGTGTCAGTACCATGTAGCGCTTGTCGGCAGTCATAATCATTGTGCCAGAGTCGGCGAGTGTCACGTCACGATTGCCATTGCCTTCGCTGTGGTTGTAAATTATTATGTCATAAAGCATTGGGCTTTTACGGCTTTTGCGACCAACCTTTATGGTGTAATCGTCAATGGCATCACTGAATACGCCTTCGTTTATCGACACTTCTGGCTTTTGGTGTTTTATGTCGTTCAGAAGGCTTGCCATTTTCAGGTTGGTGTATGGCATAATGTTGTTTGAGAACAGGAATGCACAGATGCTAATGCCTACCACAAATATTACCAGTGGCCTCATTATTTTCACAAGTGAGATGCCTGCCGATTTTATAGCCATCAGTTCGTAGTGCTCGGCCATGTTGCCGAATGTCATTATCGAACTCAATAGCACGGCAAGTGGCAGTGACATAGGAACAAGACTACTGCAGGCATACAGCATAAGTTCCGATATTACTCCTATCCCAAGTCCTTTACCGACAATTTCATCAAGGTAGCGCCACAGGAACTGCATCAGCAATATGAATAGCGCAATGAAGAATGTCAGAACGAACGGACCAATGTATGATTTCAGAATAAACTTATCTAACTTTTTCACTATCTGATATTTAATCATTCATATCCATATTCGCTATGGAGAATGCAATATTACAGATTTTATGTCGATTTTAAGCCCCCAAAATGCGTTTTAGGTCTGATATTTGGGCATTCCAAAGTTCTTCAGTCTCTGTCATTTCGTCTGCCTCTACATAATCGGTTATTTCCAGTGCCAGGTCGTCTGTCAGTTCGGTTGTAGTCAGTTTGAACTCAAAAAACGATTCTTCATCTTCATCGTCAGTCCATTGGAACCTGACTGTTTTGCAGTCTTTCAGAAATAACAGTTCGGCACAACGTTCTTCTTTATCCCATTTGAAAGTGAATGTCTTTCCATCAACTTTTACTTCGTCGGCAAACCATTCATTCAGACCATCTGCCGTGCTTATACGCGGAAACAACACTTTTGGCGTGGTGTTGAAATGGTATTCCAGTGTCAATTGCTCTTTTGCCATTTTGGTCATTATTCATTTGTGATTAGGTGGCAATATAGTCAAAAGGATTAAAAAAATCGGCATTTGCTCATTTGAAATCCCGTTATTTATCAACTTTTTGTTCAAATCTGTTGCAAATGGCAGTCGTTTCGCCCTTGAAAAAATGGTCACAATTGCCTAAAGGTGGGTTCTATAAATTGATTTCGAGAGATTTTTGAATTTTTATCGAG
>CALABN010000272.1 GCA_937885735.1 uncultured Bacteroidota bacterium
ATTGGGCCTGCGGTGAGGCAACTGCGCTTGCCTGTGACACGGCTGTAAAGCGAGCCTAAAGCGTAGATTTCTTCGGTTGATGCGTGGCGCATCTGTTCAAGAGTCTTAAGGTTTGCCCAGTCGCATACATCTTTTATTTGTTGCTCGGCTTCAGCCAATGTCAGTTGCGATTGTTGAGGCATTGCAAACGGCATCTTGAATCCTGCAGGCAAGGCAGGCTTTTCTCCTTCGGGGCGAGGCTTGACGAGTCCGCTTCCGCTCATTATCACAGCCTTGTTGAACAGGCCTTTTGTCAGAGGCGATGAGCAGAGGAACTTTGTACTGCGGGCGCCTGCGCTTTGTCCGAAAATCATCACGTTGTCGGGGTCGCCACCAAACTGTGCTATGTTTTTCTTCACCCATTTCATTGCTTCTATTTGGTCGAGAGTGCCCCAGTTGCCAGTTGCGTGCTCAGGGTCTTCAGCCGAAATCTCGGGGTGTGCAAAGAATCCGAAAGGACCTACGCGGTAGTTGAACGATACAAGAACGACGTCCTTGTTGGCCCATTCCTGACCGTCGAATTCAGGCTCCGAGCCCCAGCCTTCGCGCATGCCTCCGCCGAAAATCCAGATGGCCACGGGCAGTTTCTTTTCAGGTTGTGCCGATGCCTTTGTCCATACGTTGAGGTACAGGCAGTCTTCGCTGTAGGCTTTCTCTTCGCCGTAGCCCCATTCGGTGGTGTATCCACCGTCGTAGTGCGCGCCTTGAAATGCAGGATGGCCGAATTGGTCGCACACTTTCACGCCTTCCCAGGGAACGACGGGCTGTGGTGCCTTCCAGCGGTTTTGCCCGATAGGAGGCGACGCAAATGGTATTCCGCGGTAAACGACTACGCCTTTTATGTCGGTATCGACACCCTGCACCTGTCCGCCTTCGATGGTCAGTACAGGATTATTGTTGCTGTTCTGTGTTGAGCAAGACATTAGCATTGCCACACCGAATGCAATGGAAAGAATCTTTTTCATTTTGAAATGTGTATTAGTAAGTTTGTACGTTTACCAAAAGTAGTATTTTCTGTTCACACTTTTCCTGTTATTTTTCACATTCTTCGTCCCAGATGAGGTCGAACGCTTGGTCGAGCCGTTCCTTGTCGCGGATGATGTCGCGCAGTTCCTGCAGTTTCCTCCCGTTGTCCGATTCGGGTATCCATAGTTTCAGGTATCCGCCGTCGGCATACTTTTCAAGCAGGTGCTCGACGGTGCGCTTGTAGTGCCCGTCCTTGTCGAGGCCAGGGTAGTGCGACAGTCCGTACTGCACCGTGCGCCGTATTATATCCATAGGGTCGATGCTTCGGTCGGCTTCTGCCACAATTTTGCCGTATATGGTCCGAGGCTCCGCTTTGGACGATGCTCTGTGGTCTTCGACGGCATCGGCAATTATGTCTATCTGCTCGGGAGTGAACCATTGTCGCAAGTGGCTGTCGTTGTGTACAAACAGGGCCGATGCTGTATGGTGAGTCTCGCGCCCTTCGGTCAGGCCAGTGTCGTGGTACGACGCTATGGCATAGACCATATCGGCATCTACGGTGGTCTTGGTCCCGTCGGGCTCGGCGTAGCGTGGCGAGCGGTTGATGGTTTCTGCCAGTTCCAGACTCTTGGCAATCACCATCTGTGCGTGTCCGACTCTGTGAGCCGTGTCGAAATTGGCGTACATCGGCAGTATGTTCCGCTCAACGTAGCGGACTAAATCGGGGGTTGGAGTCATCGGTGGCATAATTTTGATCTGTAAATCAGGATATTGTCATTGAGTCATTCCGTTGGTTTGCACAATCAGTTTCCAGATTCCGTATGCAAGTGCCAGGTAAAGAATCAGTATGAAAAACGGGAAAATCCACATTCCGAAATATTGCCCGAGCACTCCGCAAATAGGGGGCATTGTCATCATCGAAATGTTTGAAACGCCAAATTGGGAGCCCATTACCGAAGGTGAGTTCTTTTTCCCGAATAGGCACGGAGTCAGGTAGGTGAGATTGGGGAACATAGGACCGTTGCCAATGCCAATGACTAAAAACGAGATGGTGGTGACAGTAATGTCGTGAGCCAGAATCAAGCCCGCGATGCCCAATCCCAGCAATATGCAACTTGATTTTATGATTGTCCAATTGCTGAATTTCATTGCCAGCAATCCCGAAACAAAGCGACCGACAGCAATGCCTGCAAAATAGAACATTGTGATTTGAGCCGATTTGTCAATGGCAATGCATTTGTATTCGACAAGATATGTACAGCCCCAGCCTGCGCACGACATTTCCAGCGCAACCGAGCACCAAAATATCAGCCACGTCAACTTTACATATTTAGTGTTCCATAATTGCCTGATGGATAGGCTTCTCGTTTCCGTCTCGGCAAAGCCTTCATTCTCGTCAGTAGTGGAGACTTTCTTCCATAAGGGCATTGAAAGCAGGATTATTGCCGTGATTGCCAGTTGGATATGGAATGCGGTGCTGTATCCGCCACGCCAGCCGTTCTCGCCACTCAGCATCCGTGCAAGTATCAGCGGGCTGACAGTGATGCCGATTCCGTAAAAGCAATGCAGGAAATTCATTTGGGCCGACGAGTAATGAAGGCTCACATAATTGTTGAGGGCGGTGTCGATAGCGCCTGCACCCAATCCGAGCGGAATGGCGAACAGGCAAAAAAACAGGAAGTTGCCACTCGCCGACATTCCCAATATGGCCAATGCCGTCAGCGCTGTGCTTGCAAGAGTGATGTTGCGCGTTCCGAATCTGCGTATTATGCGGGCGCTCATCAAACTTGATGTCACTGTGCCCATGCACGTTATCACTGAGGCAAAACTGCCGAACGAAATCGGCAGTTTGAATTCGCCGTATATTGCAGGCCAGGCAGTTCCAAATAGCGAATCGGGCACCCCCAATCCGATGAATGCAATGTAGATGGCTATCAGTAGCAATGTTGACATATATGTGATTCTGAAAATTCAGGGCAAAAATACTATAGGTGGGTTCTATAAATTGCTTTGTAGTGATTTTGAAGATTTTGTCAGTCAGATT
>CALABN010000273.1 GCA_937885735.1 uncultured Bacteroidota bacterium
GGAAAAGTTTTGCATAGTGGCAACCTATGTGCTCAACCACCTTCAATGGCTCGCCTGTCTGTGCATTCACCAGTTGACGCACCTTGCGGTCGGCTATCTCGTTGCGGAACTTGTATATGATATCGGAAGTGTGTGCAAGGTTTTTCGGTTTCTTGAACTCTCGACGGCACGATTTCCACAAATACTCGCGCACCTTTGCCTCCTCTTCGGGGAAATGCTCCCAAGTCTCGAGCAGTTCTGTATAAAGCCCGAACGAAGTGATGCACGAAATGGCCATATTTTCATAGCCTGCCTCTGTCATCAGTGCAAAGTGGCGCGCAATGACGGTGGCAGTTGTCTGGAATGGCACCAAATCCGAGTGGTATGCAATGCCTGTGCAAGTAGTATGATGTGGGTCGTCGAAAATGTCCTTTCCAAGTTCGTCGCGCAATATTCCGAGGAACACGCGTTCCGATGCAGGGTAGAAAGTCTGACGAATGCAACTGCGACAATAATAGTAATGGTCGTCGGCTATTTCTTTCTGGTATTTAGCCCATACATTGGCTTTTGCGGCGCAATTATAATCACTCATCGTAGTCGGAATTAGTTCGGTAAACCATATTGAAATAGTCGTCGTTTTCAAAGTTGACTCCCATTTCGTCGGCCTTCTGCTTTGAGAATTTTTCAACAGCCTCGTACATTTCCGTGCCACCAGTCACGTCAAAGATGCTCTTGAGTTCGTCAAGGTCTTTCTGGTCGATGAGGCGAAGCGCGCCTGCCCCCGACTGCTTGTACTGAGCGCCAAGACGCTTCATCACGCCTTCGGTGTTGTTGAATATCCATTCCCAAGTGGTTCCCTGTTCAGGGTGCATCCAAGGCTTTACTATGTCTGGATATACGCAGTATCCACGTTGAAGTATGCTCTCGCCAACGGTGCGTTTGAGGGCGAATTGCTGACGGCCCTTTTCCGAGCAGGTGAAATAGCCCAACTTGACAGACAGTTTGCGCAATGCCTGAATCACAAAACCTGGCGTATTGCCACGCGGGCAACGTGTCTTGCAACTCATACACTGTCCGCAATACCAAATGGTCTCCGACTTCAGCAGTTCCTCAATGATTGTGTCGTCCTTTTTCTGGACAAGGTCCACAATCTTGCGCGGGTCGTAGTCGTAGAATTCTGCGGCAGGGCATACGCCTGTGCACATTCCGCAATTCATACAGGCGTGCAGGCCCTCTACAAAGCGGACGTCTTCAAGCAGTTGGTCGTAAAGTTTCCCCATTGGTTCATACTTTTTCAGATTGGCAAAAATACACAAGACTATGCGTAACGTTATGCCACTTTTTGCCCTAAAAAGGTGGTAATAATACGTAGTGTGGCTGTCATTGAAAATGATGCCGAAACGTACATTCGCATCCTGTTTAGGTAGGTTCTTTTTATTGATTTCGAGAGATTCTTGATTTTTTGTCAAGTGGATTTATAGGCGGAAGATGTATATGGCGAGGGCCCTGTTGACGACTGACCACCACAAAGATACCGCTAAAAAAAACAAAAAGCGCCGAAAAGTTCATATAGCCCATTTTGCTATGTTTGTAATTAAAATGGTGAATTTACAGAACGCACCTTTAAAAACACGTTCCCACATTTCTGCAAACTATCATCTATTTTCATTACCTTCAAATTTTGAAAAACGACTATCGATGATGAATTTTAAGACATTCGTATTCAATCCTATACAAGAGAACACCTACGTCATTTACGACGAGACGGGCGAGGCTGCGGTTATCGATGCTGGCAATTTCGACGAAACTGAAAACGAGAAACTGGCATCTTTCATCAACGACAACAACCTGACTGTGAAGTGCATCTTCAACACTCACAACCATTGGGACCACATTTTCGGACTCGACTGGATACAGAAAAACTACAACCCACGCATATACTGCCACGCCGACGACTTGCCGTGGATTGAGAATTTCAGTATGATTTGCGAGAGTTACGGATTCGGCAAAAGGGCTGTTCCGCAACCTACCAACTTCTACTACAACGGCCAGACTGTGAAATTTGGCGACACTACGCTTGAAGTGCTGCACACACCTGGACATTCGGCTGGCGGCGTATCGCTTTACTGCGCTGAATCAAAAATGCTTTTCAGCGGCGACACCCTTTTTGCGGGCACGATAGGGCGCACCGACCTTATCTTCGGTGATTATGACAG
>CALABN010000274.1 GCA_937885735.1 uncultured Bacteroidota bacterium
AACTACTTGAAAATCTGGCAAACGGCCAACTGAAAATACTTATCGGCACACACGCGCTGATTGAGGACAACGTGAAGTTTGCAAGTTTGGGACTGGTTGTTATTGACGAGCAACACCGCTTTGGCGTGGCTCAAAGGGCCAAATTATGGTCGAAGAACTACATTCCGCCTCACGTGCTTGTAATGACCGCCACACCAATTCCGCGTACGCTTGCAATGACCTTGTACGGCGACCTTGACGTGTCGGTCATTGATGAACTGCCACCTGGACGTAAACCTGTAAAGACAATTCACTACTACGACTCGAAACGGCTTGTGCTGTTCGGCTTTATGCGCGAGCAACTCAAACAAGGCCGTCAGGTGTATATTGTATATCCACTCATAGACGAGCCTAAATCGTCCGACTTGAAATATCTTGAAGACGGTGTCGAGAGCATATCACGCGCATTTCCTCCGCCCGACTACGCCATTAGCGTGGTCCACGGACGTATGAAACCTGCCGAAAAGGAACAGTCTATGGTATTTTTTGAAAAGAAGATTACCAACATAATGATTGCCACAACCGTTATTGAAGTTGGTGTAAATGTGCCAAATGCATCGGTTATGGTGATTGAAAACGCCGAACGGTTCGGGTTGAGCCAACTGCACCAATTGCGCGGACGTGTTGGCCGTGGCGCCGACCAATCGTACTGCATACTGATGACTGGCGACAAACTGACTTCGGACGGACGCAAACGCATACAGACTATGGTTGAAACCAACGACGGTTTTGCCATTGCCGAAGCCGACCTGAAACTGCGCGGGCCTGGTGACATTGAAGGCACTCAGCAGAGCGGTGTCGCTATCGACCTGAAGATTGCCGATTTGGGCAAGGACAACCAAATCCTGATGCTGGCTCGCGACGAAGCCTCCCGCATCCTGCAAGAAGACCCAAGCCTGTCGCTTCCTGAACACGCCATTCTCGACTCCGAGATTAAACGGCGCTGGAAATACGAATTCGACTGGGGACAGATTAGTTGAAGACTAAAGACAGAAGGCCTAAGACAGAAGACTTAAGACATAAGACTAAAAGCCAAATAAATAGGAAAGACTTCAAACTTTAAAAATCGCAAATATGAAACACATACTTTCGGCATTGCTATTAGCAACAAGCATCACGGCATTTGGACAACGCGAAATCAAACTCTATGACGGCACCGCACCTGGAAGTGAAGGTGTTGAGAATAATGAAAAGGCGACACTCGACGCGCAAGGCAACATACAAAGCATTACGGGCGTGGTTGAGCCTTCAGTGACCGTATTCCTGCCCGACTCCGCAAAATCGACAGGAACAGCCGTGATTCTTTGCGCTGGTGGCGGACTTATGGCTCACTCGTGGGGCTCTGACGTCATCAATATGGCTCATTGGCTTAACGAACGTGGCATTGTGGCCATTGGACTGAAATATCGCACACGCGTTTTCGGAAATGGCCCAAGACCTAAAATGGACCCTTCGACAATGTTGAGCGCCGAAATCACCGAATTTCAGAAAATAAAGAATTCCAACACCAACCCTGACCAATCGGGCAATCCCGACCCGAGCATCGACAATGCAATAAACGACGCTCTCCGCGCAATGGAAATAACACGTGCCAATGCCAACGAATGGCATATCGACACTGCAAAAATTGGCTACCTGGGCTTTTCGGCTGGCGGTGGCGTTGCCATTGGCGCTATGCTACGTGCCGACAGCAGACTTCGGCCTGCATTTCTGGCCACCATTTTCGGACCTTCACTCATTGACGTAACTGTGCCTGAAAACGCGCCCAAACTGTTCATTGCCACGCGTGGCGACCACCACAACGTTTCGGCTGGACTGCTGTCGCTTTATCTCGACTGGAAAAAGGCAGGCGCTAATGCCGAACTGCACATCTACGACGACGGCAAAGGCCCGTTCGGCCCTGACGATATCGGCAACACTAGTGGCACGTGGCGCGAAAGTTTCTACCGTTGGATTTCTTATAATTTAGGATTTAGGAATTAGGATGTAGGATTTAATTCATTTAGGATTTAAGATATTCAAGATTTAGGATATTTAGTCCCGATAGCCATCGGAATCGGGAGTAGGATTTTCATAAAACACTCAAACTTAACGTGATGAGCAAGCAACAATATAAACAGCAAAACATTGTTTTTCTTGAGAGCAAGCGGAATGAGCCTGACGTGAAGGAACTTACAAAGGGCATATTGTACAAAGTCCTGAAATCGGGCAACGGCGAAGGCAAAATAACTTTAGGCAACGTGGTTTGTTGCTACTACAAGGGCTCGCTAATAAACGGACACGTGTTCGACAATACTTTCAACCAAGGATATCCCGAAGCGTTACGCGTAAAGGATTTGATAGTCGGTTTTCAGATTGCCCTGGAGTTTATGCACATTGGCGACCGCTGGATTGTGTACATTCCGTCTGAACTGGGCTACGGGAGCAAGACTAACGACGACATTCCTGGCAACTCCACACTTACGTTTGAAATTGAGGTGGTGAGCGTGATGTAATTATTTAGGATTTAGGAATTAGGATGTAGGATTTTGAATTTTGAATGTAGGTTTTAAGTGCTTTGGGGCAATATATGCTTAACGTACAGCCTTTCAGACTGATATTTCTTTGGTAGAATTTCCGTATGTTACGCTTTGCTCAACTCAACGGTTATTATTGTATGCACTTTCAGGTCAACTTTGCACGCAATTACTTACTTATTGTTTTCCAATACGTTAAAACAGCGACATTGGCATTTGAAACGCTATGAATCGCGCCACTATTTCAAGAATCCGTATTCGTAAACTTTGGGTTCAATTTTGCGGGCCAATAACTTCAATGCATCACGCAAGGCTTTTACAAGTTCGTTGTAGTGTTCGTCGGAACTGCTGTTGTTCATTTTGCCTTTATCGTTACGGCCTTGAAAATACTCCTTAATATCATATAACGAAGCATTTACATTGACATTTGGCTGTGCGTGGTAGTAGCGCCACAACTCGCGCCCTGCATCAAAAACCGCTGTCGCTTCTGCCGAAAATTGCATCTTCTCCGTTGGAATGAATGTTTCGGTTTGGGTGGCAAACAAATCGGCTTGTGGCTGATTTTCAGGCTTTATCTTGCCATTCATAAAATCCACCATAAAGTGACTTTCAAACCTCTCCCTTGCCTCCACTTCACTTTCGGCAAATGGTATCCAATGGTTTACACCATATTGACTTTGTATGTTGTTGTTGAACAGAGTCCAGCACAAACAATTTGACTGAAATTCCTTGTCCGTTTTCCAACCATCATTTGGATATAGAAATTGGTCACGGTCGTTTAGCCAAGTGGAATCAACAACGTGTCGAACAGAAATATAAATGGCACTTTCGATTAAATTCTCATTTGTCACAATCGTTCCACGAGGCGACGGTAATTGTTCTTTTGTTGTTTCAATTCTATTATAATTATTATGTTGAATATCGTTTGACGCACTATAATTAAAACCTAAAATAACATCACCACCACGTATTCTGGTTTCAATTATCCAATCTGTCAAAGTTTTAAAGCCAACATTTGAATTTATTTCTTTCATACAAAAGAAATCGCCATTATCGTTAAAGGCCTTAACCTCTATTCTTGTAAAGAAATCCTCTTTATCACAGTTCCAAATAAATAATCCAATAGGAAATTGACCTTTAACATTATCAAATGTATATGAAGGAACCAAAAAAGCATTTTCTAATTTTGGTTTAAACACATTTCTAAAACTAATAAAATTAGGTGCCTGCAAATGTTTCAACGTTGAAAATTGAACCAATATACAACCTTGTATTTCTATATATATTCTAATAAAGAATTGGGCAAATAATTCCCTTCCAGCAATTCCTATTTTTCCAACATATTTTGAATAAGTCTTTTGTGTAACAGCAACATCTGTCTTATTTATTCCATTTCCACTCAATTGCTTCGCATTACCCGCCTCCGCATACGGTGGATTGATATAAATCACCAACTTTTTACGTTTATTTTCGTCATTTACAATCTTTTGCAATTCCACGGGCAACTTGCTGAAATCGTCGTTTAGGAAATCGAACTGGAAGACGTGGTTTTCCAAAAGATTGGCGCCATTGCCAATACGCTCCTTCATAACGTCGACGTCCTGTTGGTCGATGGTGCTTGCCCAAATATTGTATTTATTTGTCAATCCGTTCAATAGGTTACCCGTACCCGCACAGCAGTCCCAAACGTAGTACTCGTCCTGCCAATCGGCGCCAAGCACGTCGGCAATGTACTGCTGGCTCTTTTCAACCCAAATCTGTGGCGTGAAATATGCGCCTTTGCGTTCCCTGACATCTTGTGGCACAAGAAGGTCCAAGCGCTCGACAATGTAATGCCAATAATCGTTTTGCGGTGGTCGCTTGTAGCGTTTCCAGAAATCGGTGTATTGCGCCAGTCCCTTGCTCTTGAATCCGAACGGAATCAGGAAATCGAGGCCCATAGCGTCGGTGCGTTTCAGCATATAAGGCTTGTCGGCCTGCGCATTGAACGTTATGAAGAAATTGGCGTCGATGGTGCGGTCGTCGGTGACGCAGGTTGTCCCGTTGTCGTCGATATTGAGTTCGGCAAGGAAGAAATCGCGGTCGTAGATGCTGTAGTTCTTCTTCAGTTTCTCCCAGTCGGCATCAATGTAAGGCATAACCATTGAGCGCCATTTTTGGTAGATGAATACAAAATTGTTCTTATCTATTTGAGTTGAAAGCAGATTCGCATTTTCATCAAGAATGAAGTTTTGCTTTACAAAGTTCTGCAGTTCGGTATGGTCGGCATCGAAATTGAAAGTGAAAACAGAATCGGCATCAATGTTTGCCTTGACGGATTCAATGCTCTTGTCGTCGACAGCCGAAGGCGTTTGCGTCCAATTGAAATCGTTAAGGTTGAAGATAGGCAGAATGTGATGATACTCCACAAATGCAATCTTCTCGTTGTCGAAACAGCCGATGAATTTTGGCGGATTCAGGTTCTTTGCGTCCTGTCTGACAGTCACTAGCAGTTGCGTCAGCATACGGTAGATATCGGTAGGCTGGTTTTTCGCCTCCGCCCAAAGCAGATATTCATCGCCAAAGTCAATAATGCCATCGGTTGCAGATGTCTTGCGCTTGATTTTGACAGCAAAGTCGATGCGGTTGATAATGTCGGTGCAGTCGAATTTTGGGAACCAATCGGAAGCCACCTTCAGTTTGAGCGATTCCTCGCGAATATTGCCGTATGCCATTGTGAATGATAGTTTTATCAGATTGACTATCAGCCACGGAAAACGGCAATAAAAAAGGTGCGAGACCTCTCTACTCACGCTCAACGGGAAGCCTGGAAAGAAAACCCGCCTAACCCCAATAGAAAGTTCGCACCAAGTCGAACAAACGGGGTTAAAAGCGAGCACCAACGGGACATTTCAGGTTGAGCGCAATTATTCCGATTTCAAAAGAAAATCAGTTTTCCAGGCTTTTTTTTCTTTGAGCGTGAATAATAGTAAAATCTTATGTATTAATAACTTACTTCTCTATAATATAAACAGTCCTTGTTTTAGAATTTGACAACCGCAAAATAATAAAAAATCCATTAGTGTCCGCCAACACGAATGGAACACAGATGCATATCAGCAGTAATCTATTTAAACAATTCAGAATGTGTTCCTAAACGGACTAATTTTATGGTGCTGTTATTTTCATCAATCCAAATCAAAAGGAAATCGTTTCCTATATGGCATTCCAAAGTTCCTTTGTAATTGCCTTTTAATGGATGAGGCAAATATTCCTTGTCAACAGTGCCATTTTCCTTCAACTGCGTCAGAACTGTCTTTAATGCAATAAGTTTGGCTTTGTCGTTGCAGTACTTCTTGAAGTCTTTTTTGAATTGTGACGTTTGCGTTAAAATCCACATAAATCACAACCTATTTATTTGTTCATTTAAGGCATCAAAGTCAAATTTCTCCAAATCATTGTTGTTTTGTGCTTCGCGAATAGCACTGACAGTTGCGTCGTTAGGTTCATTGAATGCTATTTTCATAAGTACATTCTCAACATAGTTATTGAGGCTTCTGTTGTCTTTTTTTGCCAACTCCTTAAGCCTTGCAATCAAATCCGACCTTAACCGAAATGCTGTAGCGACTTTATTGCTTTTGACTTCAAGTGCATCCATAGTGTTATTATTTTGAATACAAAAATATATCATTTGTATAACACATTGCAAGCAAAACAAGACAAATTTCAAACTATGGTAAGTTTTTGGTCATTTAGGATTTAATTCATTTAGGATGTAGGATTTGGCATTTAATAATCTGTCCCGATGACCATCGGGACAAAATCCTAAACAGTAAATGTCAAATATGAAATTCCTAAATTCTAATTCCAAAATATGAAAATCCCAATTCCTAATTCCTAAATATGGAAATCCTAATTCCTAAATACTAAATCCCAAATTATATCGCCCTTACGTAAGTTGAAGGCGAATCGAGGACGTTAATCTTATCGACATTATCCTTCTCGATGTCAGATATTTGCAAAAGCGAATCAACAACGGCATCGGCCATATTTGCAGGAATGCTGACAGCGCAACGCACGAGCAGTTTCTTGCTGTTCGACCCGTCGGCATTTGCCAAAAGGGTAATGCGCGACGTGGTGGCACCCGTAGCCCCGACATTGAGGCAGGTGGCACGCAGTTCATCGATGCGGTCCTCGTCAGATATGATTGACACCTCGCAGTTGTCGTACTTGATGTAGTTGTTGCCGTTAGGCACGTTGGTATCCAGGCGACGACGCCAACTGGTATCGCCCTTGAGCGAATCAATGGCGCATATAACCTGCTCCATTGAGGCGGAATATTTCTGTCCGCCAATTTTCAAATGAGTATCAACAAGCCCGACAGTGACAGGCGTCTGATAAATAAAGCCACGTCCTGGGCGGTCGAGTTTGGCGTGTTCGGCAAGCAGATATGCGATGCTGGCTGAATCGTGTTCAGGCACAACAAGATGCACGACCTCCTTTTCCGCTGGGATGGTTACGCGAATCAATCCCAACTGGTCGCGAATGTCGTTCCCAGTGGCGTTTGTGAGCAAAGGCACGCAGATGCCGAGGTCGAGTGCATATTTTGCAAGTTTGTCGCCACTGCCATTTTCCGACAGGACACAAATCATATACGACAGTCGGTTGAGCAGTTGGACATCGCCACTTTCCATAAGATAGTCTTCGAGCACATTGAAGTTGATTTCTGGCGGATATTTGCTGAATTCCATCAAGTCCTGCGAGAAGACAGTTCCCTTGCCTGGAATGTTGAGTTCGGCCAAAGCCACAACAGCCTCAATCACGAGCCTTGCGTTCTCGCGAGGCACCGAAAAGCGGAAAATGGTGGCCGAAGTGCTGTTTAGTTTCACGGTATCGCCAGGAATGCCGAATGGCAACGGCTTTACAACCTCGCGGACATTCCTGCCCGACTCAATATAAACATCAACTCCCAGCCTGATCAGGAAATCCTGCACAAGATGGCTGACCTCGTTGTTGACAATGCACGTAATCAAACTCACCCTATGTGGCGTGTACAGGCCCTTCGCCATTTGAGTCCGCCAGACAATGCGTGAAGGCGACACCTTGCCCGATTTTGCCTTAATGTCATTCATTGTCCTTGCTCTTTAAATTATTGTGTTGTTTCAATCTTGAATAGATGCCAAACAGAAGCACTATTATGATAGGCCAAGCCGATGCCATAGCCAGGATTCCGAATCCATCAGAAACGTTGAGCGCACCGCCGATTCCGAGCCCCATAGCCAAAACCAGAGGAACCGTTACAGGTCCAGTAGTCACGCCACCGCTATCCCAGGCAATGGACGCAAAGCCATCCTCGCTGAAAATGGTGAGTATCAGCAACAACGCGTAGGTAATGACAAGCATCCACGCAAGTGGCAAGCCAAAAAGGATGCGCGAAAGGCCGAGCACAATGCCCACACCGACGCCGATTGACACCATTTGCACTATCTGCTGGCGCTTTATGGCACCAATGGTGATGCCCTCCACAGTAATGCCCAAAGCGCTCAACGCTGGTTCAGCAAGCGATGCGCCGTAGCCAAGGCCGAAGGCGAAAAGCAACACAAGCACGAGTCCAAGCGCCGACAATTGGCTGTCGAATAGCGGTTTTTCAGTAATTATCTGTGTATAAGTATGTTGTTCCCTATCAAAATAAGCAGGATCAAATTCTACAGGCTTGACTTCGCCCTTTTCATAAAGGTTGAAAAACACCTTGCACTCGCCTTCAGGACTGATTCCGCTGTAGAGCAATGTGGTGTCGAAGTTATTGATTACCACCTGCTCTACAAACTTCTCCTTGCTGGCAAACGCCTTTGGCAACTGCGAGCCGACCTCACCGCCAAGCGAGCCAAGCCCAAGTTTGATACCCGAAGTGAGCAGAATCATGCCCACAAGCGTGAATGTCAAGCCCAAGGCCACCTCGTCCTTGTTGCGAATCTTCTCGCGCAGGATAACCGTGAGCACTACTATCAGCAAGAGAGTCAGAGGGATAACTGCACGCAAACCGCCTGTAGTCTCTTCCCTGATTGTCTGACTGAACGATGCAGTTGCTATTGTCTCGTTAGATATCTCAATATTTGACAATAAGTTACGTTCGTAATCGCTAGCCTTTTGCGCAAGCCATACCGAGAGAGGCTCGTTGCCAAGATACTTGTGGCAAAGCGAGTCGCTGTGGGCAATGGCGACAATGGCCTCGTCGAATGCCACCGAATCGTTGCCGAAAAGTGCACGCCGTCCTGCCTCGCTACCGTGAGTAAATGCGTGTTCAGCAATCATATCAACGTTGCCGTTGAACAGTTGGGCAGAAACTTCCTTGTTTTCAGGATTAAAGAAGACATCCTCCGTAGTAGCCGTAGGAATCAATGTGTTAAGGTACAATCCCAAACTCAAGACAGCCACAACAGGCAAAGCCGACGCAAGCATAATGATGCCGAATCCGCCGTCGGAACCCGAGCCTGGATTGGCTGTGCGTGAAACGCCAATGCCCAAGGCCAATACAAGCGGGACCGTCACGGCTCCTGTGGTTACAACACCGCAATCCCAAGCCAAGCCTATTATCTTTGAAAGATTATCATCGAAAGATGCATATAGCGTAAGCGCAAGGACAATGGGAATGACAAGGAAAATGACTGGCTTGATGCGCCAATTATAGTAGAATCGGCACATACCTAGCGCCACAGCAATCCCGACACCAACGCCCACGGCATTAACAAGCATTCCCGAATATTTGTCGAGAATCATATATAACAATGGCGTGTCCCACGCGGTGATAGTTGCGCCTGCCGTCTTCAGCGAACTGATTGCTGGCTCGGCATACGTGGAGCCGAAACCCAAGATGACGCCAAAAGCGCAAATGGCCACAATGCCCGCCTTTGCTGGCAATTTCACTCCAACACGC
>CALABN010000275.1 GCA_937885735.1 uncultured Bacteroidota bacterium
AGCACCGTCAGTGAGCGGTTACGCAAGGGGCTCAATGAACTTCAACCGCTCAACCGACCAGGACAACAACATTTCGGAAGGCAACACCTATTCTGTAAATTTTGGCGTAAGTGCATCAATGAACCTGTTTTCGGGTTTGAGGATGAAAAACCAGATGTCGGTGGCTAAATTCAACAAATTGGCTTGCAACCAATCAACGCAATCGGCCACCAACACGCTTGTTGTCGACGTGGCAAACCTTTACGCAACGGTGCTTTACCAGAAAGCGATGGTCGATGTTTGCGACAGCATCTACCAGAACAGCCTGAAAGAGCGCGACCGCATTGCCAGCAAAGTGAGGGCGGGACAGTTGCAACAGACAGCCTTGAGCGAGATTGAGGCCACGGCATCCACCAACAAGTTGAATCTTGCCCGTAGCCGAAACAACTATAATCTCGGCATTCTGCAATTGGCGCAGGCCATTGAGGCTGAAAGCGACGGTTTTACGGTGGCGCAGTCCGATTTTGGCGCCATTGAGCCCCACGAGTCGCTTATGACAGTCGATTCTGTCTATAGTCTTGCCTGCAAGAATTATCCAGACGTGCTTGCACGCGAGTATGAACTGAACGCCAGCCAGTCGTCGCTCAAGATGGCCAAAGGAGGATTATTGCCAACCTTGTCGGCATCGGCAAGCGTGGGTTCGGGATATTACTCAACCGCAACCGACGCCGACGGCTCCACAATACCGTTCGGCGAGCAGGCCGACAATTTTATGTCGCCGTCAATTGGGCTGTCGCTCAGCATTCCAATCTTCAACGGACGGAGTCGCGAGATGCAGGTGAAACGGAGCAAGATTGCGGTTGAAAACGCAATGTACAATCTTGAGAACGAGAAAAAGCAGATTCGCAAGGAGATAGAAACGGCAATATTGATGCTTAACAGTTATTGTCTTGAATATGAGAGCGCTGTGGCAAATGTCAAGTTTGCGAACGAGACATACGGCGCATATCTGAAAAAATACCAGTTGGGACTTGTCACCACAACCGAACTTATGACGGCGCAAAACCAGTTGGCAAACGCCCAGGCCACAATGCTTCAGGCCAAATACCTTTGGATTGTGCAACAATTGACACTGCAAATCTACACGGGAGAAAAAATCGAACTATAACATTGAAATTTAAAAATTTACAGATATGGGAATGGATAGAATCATAGAAAAGAAGAAAGGCCCGACGCCAAAACAGATTGTGCTTGTGGCATTAGGCGCATTGGTTATTGGCTTGATTGTGAAAATGGCCTTGTCGGCATCGGTTTCGGTCTACAAGACCGACATCAGCAAGGTGATGTTGGGCAACGTGGAGAAGACCGACTTCAAGGACTACATAAGCATTGTCGGGTCCGTGGCGCCTTCAACCACCATTTTCCTTTCAGCCGACGAGGGCGGAAAGGTGCAGGAAAAACTCATTGAGGAAGGCGAGATG
>CALABN010000276.1 GCA_937885735.1 uncultured Bacteroidota bacterium
CCTACAACATCACCTACAATGTCAATACCAAGCGAGGCTACATTGAGCGTCTTTACACTGAACAGGATGACGGCTACCTGCATAGCGAACTGACCAAGAAGGAGGTTGACAACTCCATCAACATGCTGCACGGAAAGTACACCACTTGCGAACTTGAGGACCCTCACTTCTACCTTGAACTTACTAAAGGCAAATTCATTCCAGACAAGGCTATCATTGCGGGTCCGTCATATATGGTTTTGGCCGATATTCCGTTGCCTTTGGTGTTGCCGTTTGGCTATTTCCCTATCACAAAGAAGAAAACTTCAGGTTTCATCATGCCTCGTGTTGGCGAGGAAAATTCCCGTGGCTTCTACCTTTCGGATGGTGGTTATTATTTTGCTGGCAACGATTATGTCGATTTCACTGTCAAGGGAAGCATTTATTCCAAAGGCTCATGGTCTGTAAATGGTTCGGCAAGATACAAGTTGCGCTACAAGTTTGGTGGCAATGTGAGCATATCGTATGCCAAACTGATTTTGAGTGAAAAAGGGTTGCCTGATTATCAGGATCAAAACCAATACAGTATTCAATGGACACATACACAAGATGCCAAGGCTCGTCCAAACAGTACATTCAGCGCAAGTGTCAATTTCAAGTCAAGTTCATACAACAAGTATCAGACTACAGCATCGCAGGATTATCTTGAAAACACAACTTCATCAAGTATCTCATACCAAATGAGCAAGATACTGAATTCTCCATTCAGCATGTCGATGAACATTCAGCACACTCAGAACACACGCGATTCAAGCATGAGCCTCACTTTGCCTAATCTTACTCTTACCATGAGCCGTATACAGCCACTCAAGCGCAAAGTGCAAGTTGGTCGCCAACGTTGGTACGAAGATGTTAGCATCAGTTATTCCGGTAGTTTCCAAAACAAGGTTAAAACTCATATTGACAGCCTTTTCTGTGATAAGACACTTGACATGTTCGAATATGGCGTCAAGCATAGTCCTTCTATTTCTAAGTCGTTCAAGGTTTTGAAATATTTCAGTTTTTCACCGAGTGTCACTTACGGCGAACGTTGGTATTTCAGACGTCATTTTATTGAGGCTATAAACGACACTACGCCAATATCAAACAAAAACTACAAGGAACGCGAGGAACGAGGTTTCTACCGTGTTTACGACTATAGCTTTGGTGCGGGTATAAATACCACACTGTATGGAATGTTTATGTTCAAAAAAGGGCCAATAAAGGCGATTCGCCATGTGATGACCCCTTCTGTAAGCTATAGCTGGCGTCCTGATTTTGCACAGGAAAAATTTGGATTCTACACGATAGACCCGCGTGACGCAACTGGCACAAAGAAATATTCGCCATATCAGCACGGAATGTTTGGATTGCCTGGCAGTGGCAAAAGCAGTGCGTTCTCATTCTCTTTAAGCAACAAGGTTGAAATGAAGGTCAAGGATATTAACGACACTGTGAAACAGGAGCGCAAGGTGGCCTTGTTCGAATCTTTGAATTTCAGCACGTCATACAATATGCTGGCCGAACAATTTAAATGGAGCGACTTGAGCATTAATGGCAAGACCACTCTTTTCAAGACATTGGGAATTCAGTTTAGGGCTACAGGATGCTTTTACGCAATTGACTCTGTAGGCACCAAGATTAACGAGTTTGAGTATAACCGTACTGGCAAGTTGTTCAGAATCACCAATGCATCGTTGTCGACAGGTTACAGCTTTGACTCAAAGAAACTGTTTGGTGGCGATGATTCCGATGCCCAAAAGTCTGATGATGAGAATATTAATGATGATGATTTAGGCCAATATGATTACTTTGACATACCCTGGAGCATCAGTTTCAGTTACAGCCTGACATACAGCAAGCCTAAAAACGTAGGCAAGTTTTCGCAGTCGTTGAGTTTTAACGGCGACTTCAGCCTTACGCCAAAATGGAAGATTGGCTTTGATTCAGGCTATGACTTTGATTCGCACAAATTCACCTATACAAGGTTCTCATTGTCACGCGACTTGCATTGTTGGGCTGCATCGCTTAGCTTGATTCCATTTGGCCCACGACAGAGTTACGGATTCAACATTGCTGTCAAGTCTTCTGTATTGCACGACTTGAAATACAACAAGAACCGTAGTTGGTACGACAATTGATTTGTCAAGATTTGAACAGTCCTACCCTTTTATCCCCAATATGTAGCCAGTTCCGTGGACGTTGGTAATCTCTATTGAAGGGTCGTCTTTCAGGCATTTGCGCAGTTTGGTTATGTAAACGTCCATACTTCGGGCGGTAAAGTAGCCTGTCTCACCCCAAATCTTTTCAAGAGTGAGGTTCCTGTCAACCACTTTGTTTACGTTTTGGTTAAGGAAGAAAAGCAGGTCGGCCTCCTTTGGCGACAATTTAGCCTGTGTGCCGTCCTCAAATGTGAGTGTACGGTTCTTTACATTGAATGTATAGCGTCCAATCTGCAATTCGTCCGATTCAGTTTCCACCACTGCGGGCGTGCGTTTGAGAATTGCCTTGATTTTGTATATAAGTAGTTCAGAATCAAATGGTTTTGTAATATAATCGTCGGCACCAATCTTATAGCCTTTTATCATATCTTCCTTCATATTCTTTGCGGTAAGATAAATGATTGGCGTGGAAGGCTTTAGTTGCTTTATTTCTGTGCCAATGGTAAATCCGTCAACGTGTGGCAGCATAACGTCGAGAATGCACAGGTCGTATTGGTTGGCCTTGAATGTTGACACTGCATTTTGTCCGTCGTCAACCAAATCGACGGTCAATTCGTTTATTTCAAGAAACGATTGAAGGACTGAACCGAAGTTCACGTCGTCCTCTACCAAAAGAATGCGTTGTTTTGACATAATAATATGTTATGATTCAATGTTTTCATCAATTGTTGGAAGCCAAATCTCGAAGGTGCTGCCCTCGCCTTTTTGGCTTGATACTTTTATCTCGCCTTTGCACGACAGTACAATGGCCTTCACGTAACTCAATCCAAGCCCGAAACCCTTAACAGTGTGGACGTTGCCCATTGAGTATCGGTAGAACTTCTCGAAAACTTTTTCCTGTGTTTCCTTGTCCATTCCAATTCCCTTGTCGCTGACGGCAATAAGCAGGTCGGTGCCTATGTTGCGTGTGGTGACGGTTATTTCTGGCGGTGTGTCGATTGAATATTTGTTGGCATTGTCAAGCAAGTTGTAAACCACATTTATGAAATGCGACTGGTCGACGCGGGCAAAGTCGTTTCTGGCATTGTTGTTGAATTTTATGGTGCCGTTGCGGTGTTCCACTTGCAGACTGATGTTGCTTACAGCCTTTTCAATTATTGGTACAATGTGTGTTGGCTGAAGGTTAAGGTTGAAGTCCTTTTTGTCGAGCATCGACATTTGAAGCACTGTTTCAACCTGTCGGTTCATTCGTCGGTTTTCTTCCTTGATGATGCCTACAAACCGTTGGATTTTTTCAGGTTCGCCAATCACCGACGGCGATGCTATTGAGTCAGCCGCCAGTTGTATTGTTGCAAGTGGCGTCTTGAACTCGTGCGTCATATTGTTCACAAAATCGGTCTTGACTTCCGATGTCCGTTTTTGGTCGACCATTGTCCTGATTGTCACCCAGAATGTTATCAAAATTATTATTGTAAAGATGACAGAGCCCCATATAGGTAACATTACAGAACTGTAAATCAAGTTTCTACGGTCTGGAAAATAGACTGACAGTTTTTCGTCGTGTTGGGCAAAATCGTTAGGGAAAAGGCTTGTCTGGAAGGCGTGTTTCTGGCTTTTGTATCCTTTTGACGACAAGTTCTTGAAAGGAACACCCTTGCTGTCGGTCACGGCAAATTCAAAAGGAAGGTCGATGCCTGCGTTGCGAAGTTCGAAAGTCAAGGTAGGCTTGAGAGTCGAAAAATCGATACGTTCTTCGATAGGCCTGTCCTTTATGTTGAATTCGAAGAACATTTGCTCCATTAAGTCGTTGAGTTGCTGGCCTATGCCTTGTTGTGGGTGAATTCCATTGTTTTGAGTGACTGACGAATATGCCTGAAATGAGATGTTGCCTTCATTTAGGACGGTGTCGAATTTGTAGGTGATTGTTTCCGTATCTCCG
>CALABN010000277.1 GCA_937885735.1 uncultured Bacteroidota bacterium
GGCCTGTGCCGGCATCACCCTTGTCACATTTGTCTCCCTTGTCGCCTTTGTCTCCCTTGTCACCCTTATCGCCTTTTTCTCCATTCAAGCCATCTTGCCCGGCCGGAGCGGTGAATTCAACCCAGTTTTCTGAATCTGCATTCGGCTGCTTGTCACCTTTAATGCCATCCTTTTGGGCTATCCACATGGTGTTTACACTTGCATCGGTCTTGCTTGGCGCAAACACATAGTCGCCTACGTTGTACTCCGTGCCTGCCGACCATGTGCCTTTAGTGTTAAGTCCCGTGCCGGCATCGCCCTTGTCACCTTTGTCGCCCTTATCACCCTTTTGGCCTTTTGCGGCATAATAAGCAAATGGAACGCTCTGCAGCTTGGTTGTGCCAAGGTCGGCGTAGGTGGTGCCGCCTGTTATGTCTATTTCAACTTTCATCCAGATATCGCCAGATTCCCAGTTAACGCTGCTGAATGTGTTATCTATAGCCTTGCCGGTGCCAACTACCGCCGATAATACGCCTTGAGCGTTTGTTTCCACAGTCTGGGTTTCAACGTAATGCACCGAAGTGCCATCCTGATTGACAAGACTGATGCGCAAGGATACTGAACTGTTGCTTACAAGTTCACCCTGAGCATTACGAATCACAGCTTGATAGTTGAAACCATCGGTTTGAGCAGTTGCCGCAAACAATGAGAATGACAATGTTAGCAACATTACTGTTTTTACATACATTTTCATATGAGTATGATTTTGTTGATATAAATAATGGGAACAAATGTAAAATGAATTTTCATCAAACAAACAATAAGCATCAATAAATCAATGAAAAAAAACGAATAATGGCATCAACCCTCAACTCTCCTGAACAATGACAATACGTGTTGCCAACTCCTGTGAAAAAATTTTTTCAAGCCACTTGCACGATTAATAAGTATCATTAAATTTGTAATTGTTACAAATATGTAATTATTACAAATTATGGATGCGCGTCAAAGACTTGAGGAATGTGGTATTAAGCCATCGGCACAAAGATTGGCTATAATGCAGTATCTGCTCGACCACAAGACTCACCCGACTGTCGAAGAGATATACAGCGCTCTTTCACCTTCAATGCCTACGTTGTCGCGGACAACGGTTTACAATACGCTGAAACTGTTTGTCGACAACAAGGTTGCCCTAATGTTGGGGATAGAGGAAAAAACAACGCATTTTGACGGCGACACATCGCTTCACGCACATTTTCAATGTCTGAAATGTGGCAAGATATATGACATTTTCCTGAACGACCTGCCCCAACTCGGCAGTGTAAATGTCGGACAAATTGGCAATTTACAAATAGAAGAAACTGAAGTATATTATAAGGGTTATTGCAACAATTGCTTGAATAAGAAAAGATAATAGAATCATATAATTGTTTAACTAAAATTCATTTTTATTATGAAAAAGAAATTTGTTTGTCCGATTTGCGGATTTGTACATGAGGGGACTGAGGCACCAGACCGCTGCCCACAATGCAAGCAATTGGTAAAATGGAATGTTCTTGAAGAAGATTCTGAATTGAACTTTGTCACTGAGCACGTCGTTGGCATAGCAAAGGATACCGACGAACAGATGAAGAAAGACCTAAACGCACACTTTATGGGCGAGGCGACTGAGGTTGGAATGTATTTGGCAATGAGCCGCCAGGCTGACCGCGAGGGATATCCTGAAATTGCCGAGGCTTTCAAGCGCTACGCATTTGAAGAGGCTGAGCACTGCGCAAAATTCGCCGAACTATTGGGCGAAGTGGTTTGGGACACAAAGACCAACCTTGAAAAACGCATGGTTGCCGAATGCGGCGCTTGCGAGGACAAGATGCGCATCGCAAAACGCGCTAAGGAACTAAACCTTGACGCAATCCACGATACCGTTCACGAAATGGCAAAGGACGAGGCACGCCACGGAAAAGGATTTGCAGGTTTGTTCAAACGTTATTTTGGAAAATAGTTTTTTCATAGTGTAGTTAGTAGAAATGAAAGGGCATCGCCGAAAGGCGGTGCCCTTTATTTTTGGCAATGTTATTGTTGAAAGTTTGTGATTGCTTTCAATAATATTTTGAAAAATTTATAAAAACAATGCGCACAATGTAACTTTCAACGACAAGGTGCCATATTCCAGCCTTTTCAAATCAATTGCTCGCAAATAATAGTTTACCTGAAAAACTCAGAGGATACTTTCCGCACATCATGCTGAAGTCTATCTGTCCGTCCTTAGTTTTGCCTGTAAAACCAGTGATTGTGTATTGCGGGAACGGGCCACCCATTGCCTGCGGCACAATGTTGTTTCCGCCGAATTCCAGATTTTCGTCGCCCACAACATATTTGATACTGTCGATTGTCATATCGAGCTGAATCGGCATTTTTTCAGAAAACTTGACCTGATTCATAACAATACGCAGATAATCTTTGTCGAAAAAATCAACATCGACAAGTACATCGGCCTGAGTGAAAACCGAACTATCGTCTTGAGTAACGCTCATGGTACCACCCCAAGTGTATATTTCTCTAATAAAAAACCGCTCGTTGTCATCATTGTTTTCATCGTCCTTGTCGCAAGCCACAAAAACCATTGCAATTGACATTAACAAAATGTTTAAATAACGTCTCATTTTAATTTAATTTTTAAATATTTATAAATAAAGATTCAATGTCAGCCCAAAGCGTGCGGGCTTCCCTTTTGAAAGGAATGTATTGCCCACCGATACAAAGTAGAAATTACAGAAATCGGTATTGGTGATGTTCTTAGCCCAAAGACGAAGACCCCATTTGGAGCCGCCCGCTCCAACCGACGCCGACAGTTGCGAATAATAGTCCTGACAAACACTGTTAGCCTCGTTCCAATATATCCTACCAGCGCCAGTGTAGCCCAACTGCGCTGAAAAATTGCTGACCAGACGACTGCCAATATTGAAATTGGCGATTGCGGACGCTGAAACGGTGTGTTCAGGCACATAGGGCAAACGGTTGCCTGAATAGTCGGCTACTCCGTTGTCGTAATCAATGAACGTGGCATTGGTGTAGCCATACGAAGCCTCGACGTGAAAAATCTGCGAAAGGCTTGCCTTTGCCGACACCTCTGCGCCAAAACTCCGTGTCCGTCCAGCATTGGTCATCATACGTCCAGTGCTTTTGCCACTCGGGAAGACCGTAAGTTGCTGGTCGCGGCAATCAATATAGAAAAGCGCCATATCGGCATTCAGCCTCTTGTCGAAAAGAGCGAGATGCGACCCTACCTCATAGTTCCAGTCGTGCTCGGGTTTGTAACCTACAACGTCGTCCACGGTGGTGACGGCAATTCCGTCGTCGAAATAGACTCCCAACGAGCCCATAAGGTCGGTTTTCATCTTGCTTTGCAGAATGTCGGAAAACATTTGCGTGTTGTACCCGCCTGACTTGAACCCGCGCGAAGCAGTAAGGTAGATGCTCTGCCCGTTGACGGCGTACTGCAACGACAGTTTGGGCAAAACCTCAAGGAAACTTACGTTTTCTGTGCCTTTCATCTCGGTTCGCATCGGCTTGAACTTGTCCATTGTAAGAGTGAAACGATAGTTTATGTCGGCGCTGTTGCGATACTCAAACCCAATATGCTCATAGTCGAGCCGAAGGCCAGCCGTGAGGGTGAAGTTACCGAAAAACGGCATCTCGGCTTGCCCGTAAACTGCCAAACCCAAAACTGGCGTGGTGAAATGGCTGTTAATCGCAAATTCGTCCTCGGCAAACAAGATGCTTGCATCGGGGAATGCCGTCTGAATGCCAGCGTTGGCGTTGTCAAGAATGAGTTCGGAAATGCCGTCAGACTTGAAGGTTACGGGCGCCGACATGCGGTTATGTTTAAAAAAGGTCGAAAGACCGCCAATCCAGTTCAACCTTTGGTTTTGATTGCAAAAAGTAATCTCTTCGGTGACAATATGTTCTGATTGTTTCTGTTGTAAGGTAAACATGCTCTTAGCGGTAAAATCCTGGTCAAGGCGCATATCGTCGTCGAGATACTGGTACGAAAGCACATTCTGCATCTGCACATTGCCAACAGTGCGTTGCGCCACAATGCCGTCGACCAGATGCGTGCGGGTGTAGCCACACTCGTCGTTGTAGGCCACGGGAAGAGTCTTGCGCGCCACGGTGTCATATTGGGCGTAGGCGTAGCCACCCTCGTCGGAAAAGTCGATGCTGAAGGTGTTGTCGACCTGCCAGCCACTCAAATTACGCCACACGAGACGAGCACGGCCAGCCAGCCCGTTCTGCCAGTCGCAACGGTCACCCGTGTGCTCGTTGGTGAAAAAACCGTCGGTATGCTGACCGCTGATGCAGATGCTGAAGGCAAAGTTGCCGTTGGCGTCCTGATATGTCGATGCCGAAGTCCGCAACGAATTGCCGTTGCCGTATTCGAGACTGATTCGCGTACCGTTGTAGTTAAGTGGCGACAGCGTGGTTATGCCTATGATGCCGCCAATAGTGTTGCGCCCATATAGTGTCGCCTGCGGTCCGCGAAGCACGTCGATGCGCCGGATATCCCATAGCGACTCGTCGAAACTGTTTTTGTTGAGATAAGGTATTTGGTCGACATACATCCCCACGGCTGGGTTGTCAATGCGACTACCTATTCCACGTACATATATAGATGACGTCATCTTTGATCCGTAGTCGGGAATATGAAGGTTCGGGGTGACGCCTGCAAAACCGGCAATACTACCAATCTGCTGCCGCTCAATATCTTTCATGAAAAAAGATGAAGATGCCAACGGCATCACTTGAAGATTCGACTTCGCCTTGAACGAAGCGGTAATATCGACATCGGCAATGCGGATAGCCGTATCCGACGCCGAGACGGCCAACAACGATGCTATAGCCATGTCAAAAAGAAACATCCCCTATTCCAAATATGAATCAGCATTATATCGATACGAAATGCCTGACATTGCACATGTGATATGCCGACATTCCGAAATCGGCGGCAAAAGTAAATTTGACCATTATAATATATTAGGACAAAAACATGTTTTATTGGCACTTTTAACTTGTCCGCATATTTTTTATTCCACACACTGGGTATCCACTGCGCCTTCGGAGATTTACCGTACCGGCCAATCGGCATATAAATCTTAAATGATTATTTGTTAAGTATTTCACTATCTTTTTGACAAGCATATAAGATATTGCAAAAATTACTAATTTTGCACCCTCAAAATTTAGGGAAAATGAAAGGTATCAGAAACATCGCAATCATTGCACACGTCGACCACGGGAAAACGACATTGGTTGACAAAATCCTTTTGCAGACGAAACTGTTCAAGGAACATGCTCAAGGCGAACTCTTCCTTGACAACAACGACCTTGAACGCGAACGAGGAATAACCATTTTGTCGAAGAACGTATCGGTAACTTACAAGGATACAAAAATCAACATCATCGACACTCCGGGCCACTCCGACTTTGGCGGTGAAGTTGAACGCGTGCTGAACATGGCCGACGGTGTATTGCTGCTGGTAGATGCCTTTGAAGGTCCGATGCCGCAGACACGTTTTGTGCTTCAAAAGGCCATTCAACTCGGCCTGAAACCCATTGTGGTGATAAACAAGGTTGACAAGCCCAACTGCCGTCCCGACGAGGTTTGCGAGCAGGTATTCGAACTTATGTTCCAACTTGATGCCAACGAGGACCAACTAGACTTCCCGGTAATCTACGGCTCGGCAAAGAACGGCTGGATGACCGATGATCTCAAGAAGTCATCAGAGGATCTCTATCCTTTACTTGACGCCATTCTGAAATATATTCCCGAACCACATGCCGAGCAAGGTTCGCTGCAGATGCTCATCACATCGCTCGACTATTCGTCGTACGTGGGACGTATCGCCGTAGGCCGCGTTCACCGTGGCACAATACATTCAGGCGAGCAGATAAGCCTTTGCAAGCGCGACGGCTCAATTGTCAAATCACGCATCAAGAAGTTGTACGTTTTTGAAGGCATGGGCAAGGCAAAGGTTGAAGCCGTTGAGGCAGGCGACATCTGCGCCGTCATGGGCATCGACGGATTTGAAATCGGCGATACGATTGCCGACAACGAGAATCCTGAGCCACTGCCGACAATCACGATTGACGAGCCTACAATGAGCATGCTCTTCACTATCAACAACTCGCCTTTCTTCGGCAAGGACGGCAAATTCGTAACATCACGCCACCTGAAGGAGCGTCTGGAAAGAGAATTGGAAAAGAACCTTGCACTTCGCGTAGAGCCTACCGATTCAGCCGACTCGTTCACAGTTTACGGCCGAGGCGTACTTCACTTGTCAATCCTTATAGAGGGAATGCGCCGCGAAGGATACGAACTGCAAGTTGGACAGCCACAAGTCATCATCAAGGAAATAGCAGGCGAGAAATGCGAGCCAGTCGAGGAACTGACTATCGACCTTCCTGAAGACTGCTCAGGCAAGGCCATTGAAATGGTTACCCGCCGAAAGGGCGAACTTGTAAGCATGGACCGCAAAGGCGACCGCATTCACCTCGATTTCAAGATCCCTTCGCGAGGCATAATCGGCCTGTCGAGCAACATGATGACGGCAACTGCAGGCGAGGCCGTAATAGCCCACCGATTTATCGATTTTGAGCCTTACAAGGGCGAGATTGAGAAACGCATCAACGGATCACTGATTGTTATGGAAAGCGGCACAAGCATTGCATACGCACTTAACAAACTTCAGGACCGTGGCAAATTCTTCATCGAACCTATGGAAGATGTCTATGCCGGCCAGGTTGTTGGCGAGAGCACTCGTCCAGGCGACATTGTGATAAACGTCACCAAGTCGAAGAAACTGACCAACATGCGTGCCTCCGGCTCTGACGAGAAGGTGAGCATCGCACCACCTATCAAATTCTCACTTGAAGAGGCTTTGGAATACATCCAGAAGGACGAATATGTTGAAATAACTCCGCATAGCATGCGTCTGCGCAAAATCATTCTTGACGAGACTGAACGCAAGCGCGCAAACATGCGTGAGCAAAGCATAAATGCCTAACATTTTTTCATAATAAGCATCTCAAAACGGCTTGGGTTTCGGCTCAGGCCGTTTGTTTTTTTATCATTTGTTGCTGACTATATCGGTCTGCAATCTTTTTTTGCCTTATACATTTATTGATTAGCTTTGCCCATCAATAAAGGGGACTTCCATAAATTCCCCGATTTTACTATTTTAGAATATGGATTATTCTTTAAATTTTTGTGTGCTTTTGAAATATTGTTGTCATATTGATGACATGCACTCAGTAACAGTGCCCGAAATCATCTATCTGCCTGACAAAACTTTCAAAATCACTACAAGCAATTCATAAAACACCACATTAAAATTAATAGTAATGAAGATAGCAGTTCCCACTCGCGACGGTGTTGTTGATGACCATTTCGGACATTGCAAGGAGTACACCGTGTTTTCAGTAACCGACAGCCAAATAACAGGTTTGGAAACCGTTCCATCGCCCGAAGGTTGCGGATGCAAGAGCAATATAGCCTTCACATTGCGCCAAATGGGCGTGAATGTAATGCTTGCCGGCAATATGGGCGACGGCGCGCTTAACGTCCTGAACGCGCAAAACATTATGGTAATACGCGGTTGCTCAGGCAATGTGAAAGATGTTGCCGAAGCGTATCTGAACGGCACGCTCGAAGATTCTGGAATTGGGTGCAACCACCACGAGTGCCATTGATGTAAATTAATCTGCAAAGTTCCGCCAACTACCAGAACACAAAAGCCTACCTTTAATATATCTTCCAAAAAAAACAGTTCTCACAAACAATCCGACTGTATCAAAAAAAATACAACCAATCGAATTTATATAAATGTTGTTTTGCCAGCTTCTAACACCAATCCTACTCATAACATCTTTAAGCCTTGCTATTATTAAATATAATTAACATAGATATTTAGCCTTGTTCCCATAAATCACCCGACATAACTGTCATCTCAAAATTTCCTTCCCTTTTAAGCACGTTTATAATCATTCCTATCAAAAATACACTTATCTTTAAAATCTGGTTTCAAGAGATTTTTAAAGCTCAAAAAGGGTAATCACCTTATTTTTGTTTATGTTTGTACAATCTTGATACATAAATAAAGGATGAAGCGCGTTTCTATCTTATTAATGGCTATAGTGTTGGGCTATACAGCGTCGGCACAGTCACAATACAACATTTCCGCTGGTTCGGGCAAACAGTGCGTGGGCGAAGAAATAACGTTCAGCCACGACCTGCCTAACGGATACGACACTTTCAACTGGGACCTGGGCGACGGCACAACCTCAACCGAATCAACTGTAAAGCATCAGTATGCAGAAGCAGGAACCTATGACATTGTATTGAATTCAAGCCGTGGTGGCGAAGGTATAAAACTCACATTGTCAGTAACTATCAATGCCTTACCTGAAGTTGACTTTAAAATAGACACCACTGCTCAACGAAAAGTATTTATATTCAAAGCAGAATCAAACGTATCATCTTACAAATACAAGTGGGATTTTGGAGATGACAAACCTGATACCACAGGATTAGAGGTAGTGCACAAATACGAAGCACCTGGTACATATGAAGTAAAACTAATTACATCTGATGAAAAGGGTTGTAGTAGTACAGCAACTCTTGAAACTACAGTAAAACCTGACAATAAAGTTCCAAACGTATTTACTCCAAATGGCGACGGCCAAAACGACTTCTTTATGATTACCGCCACCAACGGTTCCAAACTCAAACTTGAGGTGTTCAACCGCTGGGGTTACAAGATTTTCAGCCGTACGGGCACTGAAAACATTGTATGGGACGGTTACAATCCACAAGGCACATTGGTTTCCCCTGGAACGTATTTTTACACCATAACCGTTGAAGAAGGCTCAACCGACTACGACCCGCTGAATGGCTACATAACTGTCTACTATTAGCAGTCTGCTCTTATGCTGAAATTGCTCTACACACGTTTTTTTGACACAAGGAACATAGAGTTTTGGGCAATAGTGCTACTCTGTATTACCGCTGTGGGCTTGCCACTGTCGGCCTGCTTTATGAGTATCGGGACCATTGGACTGGCTGTACTTTTCACCATTAGCGGACATTGGGACTACAAAATCAAAAACCTGAAGAAGAACATTCCGATGTTGCTGATAACAGGCTTGCCTCTGATAAGCCTGTTATGGTTTGCAAACACCAGTAACTTCAAGTATGCCCTTCACGACATAAACATCAAGCACGTTTTGCTTGTGCTTCCGCTGGCAGTTGGTTCCGTAAGGTTGACACGCAAACAGATTTTCCTGATTCTTCAAGTGTTTGTATTGGCCACCATTATCAGTTCACTGGCAAGTCTTGGAATCTATCTAGGCATATATGTGCCCAAAAAAGCCATACTTAACATTCGCGACATCACCATAATTCCACATATCCGTTTCGGCCTTATGTGCGTAATGTCAGTTTGCATCATTGCATACAAGCTGTACGAAGACTTCCGCAACAACCACCCGATAAAGAATGTAGTTATGGTGGCATCTGCGCTGTGGCTAATATATTTCACCATTCTCTTGCAAACAGTGACAAGTTGGATTGTGATGTTTGTGCTTCTATGCGCTTATCCTATCATATATCATAAACGGTTAGGCAAACACGCAGGCATAATCTATATCGCCGTCGTTACAACCATTATCGCCACATCGGTCCTGTTTGTGCTTAAGGTTCATTCCGACTTTCATACCATAAAGGATTATGGCAAGCCTTTCGATTCAGTTACGTTGTCAGGCAACCCCTACACGTCAGACACCACAAGCACCTTGATTGAAAATGGTTACTACGTGAACAGATTCATATGCAAGAAGGAACTTGTCCAAACTTGGGATTCTGTAAGCAGTATTCCGTATTCTGGCACTGACGAACGAGGGCACTCTATTGGCGCCACAATTATCAGATTTCTTTCTTCGAAAGGATATACAAAAGACCGTGAAGGTGTTTTGGCTCTTACTGCCAATGAGATTAAGGCCATTGAACACGGCTGTGGTAGCTGTGTCTTCCTGGAACGCTCAAGCGCATACAAGCGAGTTTATGAAATTATTTGGGAAATAGACCGTTATACAAAATACGGCGACCCTAACGGAAAATCAATATGTATGAGGATTGAATTTTGGAAAGCTAGTAGGCACATCATCAAGGAACACTTTTGGTTTGGCATCGGCACTGGCGATTTCCGCGATGAATTCAGAACCGCCTATGATGAAATAAATTCCGCTCTTTCAAATGATTATCGGAACTTGGCCATTTGTAACCAATACCTCACATTCCTTATTTCGTTTGGCATTTTCGGATTTATGGCAAGCATATTCTTTCTTATTGTTCCTTTTGCCAAGGCAAAAAGGCGTGGATTTTTGCTCATATCGTTCTTCATACTTATAATGACAAGTATGATAAGTGAAAACACGCTCGACTCACAGGCCGGAGTGTTGCTGTTTGCCTTCTTCTACACGTTGTTGCTTAAGGCTGACAATTCTGCCGAACTCAAGAGTTTCTATCTCGACGAGGAAACCCCGCAGACTCAATCTTAAATTCAGTCCCTCACCAGGCTTATGGAACCGGTGTTGTTTCCAGTGCGCTCTACGCATATCTTGGTGGGAATGCGCTCGTAAAGAGCATCTACGTGGCTAATGATGCCAACTTTGCGATTGCCTATCTCACGCAAATGTTCAAGTGTATTCATCACGGTTTCCAATGTATTGCTGTCAAGTGTGCCAAATCCTTCATCAATGAAGAGCATATCGGTTGTGAATCCGTTGCTGTTAAGGTTTGACAGTCCCAATGCCAAGGCAAGCGACACCACAAAACTTTCGCCACCCGACATAAGGTCGACAGGACGCATCTTGCCACCAAAATACATATCTCTAACAAGTATCACCAAAGAGTTGTTCTGGCAATCGAGCACGTATCGGTTCGACAATTGGGAAAGATAGTAATTGGCCTTGGCGAGCAGTTCCTTCAAGATGAAGCTTTGCGCTATGGTGCGGAATTTCTTGCCTTCCTTGTCGCCGAACAAATTATCAAGATTGTCCCAATTCTTGAAATCTTCCTCGAGTTTTTGGATAATCTTATCCTTGTCCGCCCGTAGTCTGAAATTTTCACTATTGGTTTTCAGCTTGTTGTCAATCTCGCCGATACGCTTGTTGCTGTCGCTTATGCGCGTTTCACATTCGGCAATGCAAGATGCTATTTCAGTGTAGTCTTTCTCTATTTTGGGTTTCAATTTCAAATGCTTTTCAAGCAAATCGTTGGATAATTTCAATGCGCCAGAGGCTTCAACAATGGCATTGTCAATCTGCGTGACATACGACTCGGCATTGGCAATCTGGGTATCGTCCATTTGGGCAAGTTCGGTAAGCCTGCCATAGCTGATGCCTGTCTTTTCCAAAAAGGCATTTACATTCTGTATTTCCTTGTTTTTCTGTTCGTTGCTTTGGTTGATGCAAGTAAAAAGCTTACTGCCTTCCGAAAAAATAAAAGTCCAGTTATAGTCCAATTTATCCATATGCGCAGGGACTGTTCCTGGCTTCCAATCGGCAAACATTTCTTCAACCTCTTTTCTAACATCTGCGCTTTGCCTTATTGCCGATTCCTCGTTTTGTATCTGTGATGCAAGTTCAATCTTACATCGGCATTTGTCGGCATATTCCTTTGCCTCTGCCTGCAAACGGCCTATGGTGGATTCAATGTTGTCCGACCAGCCGGCATACGTTATCTTGGACGACACTGAATTCAATGCGTCGTTGGCTTTTTGCCGGCTTTGCCTGCAGTTTTCCTTCAGATTGTTTATTTCGGCCTTGAATTTGCCTGTCTTTTCGTTGTTTTCCGATAACAATCTGCTTTGCTTTTCTGCTTCGTTGACAACATTGTCCTTGTCGGCATTCAAGGACTTTATCGCGTCAAGCAAGACATTGCCGTCATTGATCCTTTGCTCAAATTCCGACTTCAGTTTTTGGCATTTTTCCTTCAACGACAAAGGGTTGTCGTCAATGTCGAAATTTAATGCGGAACAGGCACTTTCAAAAGCTTTTTGGCATTTATCAAGAGATGACTTACACTGCAATTCGTCTTGTTCAGATTTTTGCAACTGCATTTCCTGGGCCTTTATTTCAGTCACTACAGAATTATTCTCTTTGTCAATGTCTTCCGCGTTTTTTTTCTTGCTGTCAAGGTCGTCAAGCAGAGGTCGCAAAGCATTTTCAAGCGATTCGTCGGACTCAAGGTCAACTATTTTCTGTCCGCAAACCGGGCATTTGTCGCCAACGCGAAGTTCGGCACGCAACGATTTTGCATAGTCGCCAACGCTTAACTTCATTGAATTGTACAGTTCTTCCGAATCCTTTGTCGCCTTGGTTGCAATTTCAAGCTGTTCAGACAACAGCAATTGACGTTTTTTGTTGGCGGAAATGTCGTTTTTCAGTTTGCCGATGCTGGCTTGGGAATCGGCATATTTCCTTTTAGACTCTTCGTATGCGTCAATGCTTGTAATAGCGTTGTTTATGGCAATTTGCCGAGTCTGCAGATTGGCATAGCCGATGCTGTCGTACTCTTTTTGCTTGCCGTCAATCAGCGACTGCAATTGTTTTTTTTGGGCGACTAACTGTTCCAATCTGTCATTCAGTTCGCGTCCTTTTGATTCAAGGACAGGCAGTTCATTTTCCTTTTCTTCCGCGTTTTTTTGAGTAGAAATGGCTTCATTGTTTTCCTTGATGAAATTCTGTAATTGCGCAATTATGGCCTGGCTGTTTTCGAACATTACGGCATTCACACTTTGTCTGGCCGTAAAACTTTCTATTTCAGCATACTGACGTTTCTTTTCTGCAATTTCGCCTGCCCGATAGAGGTCGCCTTCCGTCAATCGCATATATGAATCGTAATATTTCTCGCGCTTTCGCTGATTTGTCTGCTGTTCAATGGTTAATTCTTCAATTCTTGCAAGCGATTGACGTGCTGTTTCAGAGTTTCTGAAGTCGTTGACAAGTTTCTTGCTGTCAATATATTGCGAACCTTGTTTAAAATTATTGTTGGTGTCGAGTTTCTGCTTGTTGTCCTTGACAGATTCGTCAAGTTCCGCCTTTTGTTCCAGCCACTTCTTCTGATTGCCAAATTCAACCTTTTGGGTATCCAGCTGTCCGATTTCAGAAATCAGCCGGTTTCTTTCCTCGACAAGCGAGTCCAATTCATCTTGCGACAATACCGTCAAATACTCAAGTTCCTTTTTCAAGCCGTTGATTTCATCTTCCTTCGCTTTCGCCCTATAATATATTTCACTGCCGATGCGCGTGTATATTTCCGTTCCTGTAACCTTTTCAAGAATAATGGTCTTGTCCTTGATTTCGCTTTTCAGGAATTTAGTGAACTCACCTTGCGCCAACATAGTTGTACGGCAAAACTGTTCATAATCGAGCCCCACAGCGCGTAATATGGTTGCCTTTATTTCATTGTCCTTCTCATACTTGTCTTGTTCCGATGCAATTGACCATTCAACGTTTTTCAGTGTCCCGTTTTTTGTTTTGCCGAACTCAAGGCGCGCCGTATAATCTTTCGAATCGTTGCCAAGGAATGTAAGTTCCACAAAACCTTCATTTGAACCTCGGCGCAGGTATTGACGAATGTCGGTTATGCTGATTTCGGTTGCGTCCTTTCCCGTACGCAAGTCATCGTCAAGGTATTTGTCGCCTTTCGACTGCTTGATGCGTGGCGTGGTCTTGTAAAGCGCAAGGCAAATAGAGTCGAGAATGGTGGTCTTTCCCGAGCCGGTCTCGCCATAAATCAAGAACAGCGACTCATTTTCGAGAATCGGGTCCTCAAAATTGATTGTTGCATATTCTATTGATGCTATATTCTTTATTTCGAGTGTCTTGAATCTCATTACCTAAATAATTTATTCAGATGACTTGACAGACTTTATTATTTCCGACAGAAGATTCGCCACTGATTGGTCCATTTCCTGTCCATATGTTTCGCGGTAATAAATACTTGCAATATCGAACGGGTCTGTCTGCTTGATTTCCTGCGTATTGAATTGCTGATGACAAGCCTCGGCCACAGATTCCTGCCGTGTGGTGCGTATATAGCAGAACCTGATGCCTTCCTTTGCCGACATCACTTTATGTATTTCGCTCTCTGCATTGCTTGGCGCAAAATCCTTGACCATCACGTTTAGCCTGACATAACCTGACTTTTCAGGCACAAAATCGCACAAAGCCTGAAGCGCCGTATCAAATGGCTGTGGCGTGTCGGGAACCGTGTAGAAGTTGAGCAGGCGTTCAATATGTGCCTCGCGTATCACAGGCTGGATTCCGTGTGCATCAATTTCAACAACGGAAACCGAGTGGGGAAAACTCTCGTCGAAGTTGACTTGAATGGGGCTTCCGCTATAGCGGGCCCGTCCCTGGCTGTTTTTCAGCGTTTGCGGACAATGAATGTGGCCTAACGCCAAATAGTCGTAGAACGAGCCAAAGCGGTCGAGCCGTTCGCACTCTATTCCGCCCGTTATGCGGACATCGTGGCCCGTAAGGTTGGACCCTGATACGGTGAGATGCGCCATCAACACCACAGGCAGATTGTCGGTGTTTCTCTCGCCAATGGCATCACGCAACTGGTCGAAAATGTCGAGGTTGTTGCTGTAAATGTGTGGCACGGCCAAAACAAAGCCTTTGCCTGGAATTTCCACAATATTCCTGTCGAGAAGGAAAAGATTGTTTTCGCTGTCGCGAGTCACCCCGCCAATAATCTTGACATTGGCCAGTTTCCACACCTCGCTTGTCGATTCAAGACGGGCGCAACTGTCGTGATTGCCGGCCGTAATCACAATCACCATATCAGGATAGGCGTTGTGAATGCGTAACAAATTGTCGGTAAAGAATTTGACAGTGGTGTTTGAAGGAGTGGCAGTATGGTAAACGTCGCCACTTACCACAAGTGCATCGGGCTTTTCTTCCTTCACTATCTTGCACAACTGATTGAAGAAATGGGAATGTTCCTCAAATCGCTCATATTGGAAAAAGTCTTGTCCCAAATGCCAATCGGCTGTGTGTATTATTTTCATAATCAAATACTATACGAATGATTATGTAAAGAATTTGTTTATGTACGGAAAAAGAAGGCGGTTCAATGGAACCGCCCTTTTTCATTTATAAATATAATTTTTAATCGTCTTCAGCCTCGCTGTCAGCCGACGACTCAAGTATTGGCGCGTCGGATTTCGACATCACTTCCATAATCTTGGCCTCTATTTCATTGGCCAGTTCCTGATTGTCAATCATCATCTGGCGCACGTAGTCGCGACCTTGGCCCAACTTGGTGTCGCCATAACTGAACCACGAACCCGATTTCTTGATAATGTTCAGTTCAACAGCCATATCAACCAGTTCACCCGACTTGCAGATGCCTTCGCCGTACATAATGTCGAATTCTGCCTTGCGGAAAGGAGCGGCCAGTTTGTTCTTCACAATCTTAACCTTTACGTGGTTGCCTATCGACTCTTCACCGTCCTTGAGTTGCGTGGTTCGGCGAATGTCGATTCGGATTGATGCATAGAACTTCAGTGCGTTGCCACCTGTTGTTGTTTCAGGATTGCCGAACATAACGCCAATCTTCTCGCGCAATTGGTTGATGAAGATACAGCAAGTATTAGTCTTGTTGATATTTGCAGTGAGTTTGCGAAGAGCCTGTGACATCAGACGGGCCTGAAGTCCCATCTTTGAATCGCCCATTTCGCCTTCAATTTCAGCCTTTGGGGTAAGGGCGGCTACAGAGTCAATTACAATAATGTCAATGGCACCCGAACGGATAAGGTGGTCGGCTATTTCAAGCGCCTGCTCGCCGTTGTCAGGCTGTGAGATAAGCAAGTCGTTGATATTGACACCCAACTTCTCGGCATAGAAACGGTCGAATGCGTGTTCAGCGTCGATAAAGGCGGCGATGCCACCGTTCTTCTGCGCTTCGGCAATGGCGTGAATGGCCAATGTTGTCTTACCAGACGATTCTGGACCGTATATCTCAATGACACGTCCACGAGGATAACCACCGATTCCCAAAGCCAAATCGAGGCTTATGGAGCCTGATGAAATAACTGGGACATTCTCAATTGCGTGGTCGCCCATACGCATAATTGAACCCTTGCCAAAATTCTTCTCAATCTTGTCGATTGTCAATTGCAAAGCCTTTAGTTTCTCGGCATTTGCATTGCTGACGCCTGCTTGTTCTTTTGCCATTTTATGTGTCTTTTATTATTGTTTTCGGAATGGCTAAAGGTAGTTATTTTTGATTATTGCCACACATTTGTTAATAAAAAGACTCGCTGGTTTTGGATAAAAGCATCTATACACAAACCATTGTATATTGGCACAACCTGTTTTTTATTTAGAATTTTTATTTATAACTTTATCTAATATTTGTTGCGTAAGCCGAAAAGCACACAGAGTAGGCATTATTTAAACTATTTGTTATGAATAAATTAGGACTCGCCCTTATGGGGTTGTTGATGATTTCATCAACTGGTGCATTTGCACAGGCATCTTTTGGCGTCAAAGCTGGACTCAACTTTTCCAATATGCCTCAAAAATTTGGTGGAGAAAAGGTTGACGATATTAAACTCAAGCCAGGCTTCAACATAGGTGCTTTTGCCGATTTGAAATTAAGCGACCTGTTGGCCGTTGAGGCAGGTTTGCAAGTTGAAACAAAAGGTTATAGAATGAAAGAAGAGTCTTTTGGCGTTACGTATAAACAATCTCTCAACTTGATTTATGTTACAATTCCTGTAGATGCCCGCTTTAATTTTGGTGACTTCTACGTTCTTGCTGGTCCATATTTGGGCATTGCCGCATCTGGCAAATTAAAAAACACTATTGAGTACGACGGTGATAAAGAAAAGGAAACAGAAACCCTTGAATTCGGCAATGACGAAAAGGATTCAGATTTGAAACGATTGGATATCGGCTTGGGTTTTGGCGCTGGCTATGAGTTTACTGACAATCTTGGTGCCCGCCTCGGCTACGATCTCGGTCTTGCAAACCTTGTACCTGGTGGCGACAAAGACAACAAAATCACCAACGGCTCTATCAACCTATCGGTTACTTACCGATTCTAATATCTTTTAGACGATATAAAATCAAAAGCCCTGTCACTGCTGACAGGGCTTTCTTTTTGCAACGCTAATTGCAATAACAACTTATTATTAACCACTCTTTTTTTATTCTCTTACACAAAAATCAAAATCAAAGTCTGTGCCAAAACTATTCGAAGGAACATTGCCAACGGATAGACGGTGGAATAGGCCACCGACGGACGGTCGTTTTCGGCAATCATATTTGAATAGTAAAGTGCTGGCGGATTGGTGTTTGTTCCCGATATCATACCTAAAATGGTGAAATAGTTTAGGTTGAAACACTTGCGTGCGATGAACGATATCACAAGCATCGGAATCATTGTTATGAGCAAGCCGTAGCCAACCCACAGCATTCCGTCGCCGTTAATCAGCGTCTCAAAGAACTGCTCGCCTGCCTCAAGTCCCACGCAAGCAAGGAACAGCGATATGCCAATCTCACGAATCATAAGGTTGGCGCTTTGCGTTGTGTAGCACGTCAGGCCAATCTTGTGCCCGAAGGCGCCCATCAAGAGCGACACAATCAGCGGACCGCCTGCCAGGCCCAGTTTTGCCGGCTGTGGCATTCCAGGGAACTTGATAGGAATGAAACCTACTATTATGCCAAGGAAGATGCCAATGAACAAGGTGGACAGGTTAGGCTCGTTGAGATGCTTCACCGAATTGCCGAGGAACTTCTCAACAAGACCGAGGCTTTCCTCGCTACCAACAACCTTCACTTTGTCGCCCATATGAAGGACCAAATCGGCTGTTGCAACAAGTTCCACACCCGAACGGAAAATGCGTGTCACATTTACGTTGAATGCCTTGCGCAACTGAAGGTTCTGAAGGCTCTTGCCGTCCAATCGCTTGTTGGTAATCAATATCTTGCGTGACTTTAATTCACCTGTTTGTTCATTCAGTTCGTCGGCAGGCACCTTGTCGCCAAACATAGTGTCGAGTTCAGCCTCGAGTTGCTTTGGCGCAATGATGCGCACAAGGTCGTTTTCGCCCAATACGGTGTCGCCGTTTGGCACAAACACCTTTCCGCCTTGACTGATGCGGGCAAACACAACCTCTTTGTTGAACTGGCGTGAAATTTCCTTTATCTGCTTGCCAATCACATTGGCGTTGGTAATCTTGTAACTGCAACGTGCAGGCTCTTCGGTTGCTTTGGCCTGTTTCTCGCCACGTTCCTTCTCATAATCCACTTTGAAAGCGCGTTTTATAATCACCATTCCAATGATGATGCCCACCACGCCCATTGGATATGCCACTGCATAGCCGAGCGATATTGACGGAACGGCCTGTCCTGGTGTCGCAATCTGGTTCAGAGCCTGTTGGGCGGCGCCCAGGCCTGGAGTGTTTGTCACGGCGCCTTGCATCACGCCTACAAGCATTGAGAAGTCGATTCCGCCGAAAATGTAGAATATAAGTATTGTGACAAGGATGTTAAGGCACACACTGCCCGTTGCCAAGCCATTGAGCAACAGTCCCGACTGCTTGAACGACGAGAAGAAGTTAGGACCAACCTGCAGGCCAATGCTGAACACAAACAAGATAAGGCCGAAATCCTTCATAAAATGAAGAATGGCAGGATTGACGGTAAATCCGAAATGCGAGACTATGATTCCGACAAAGAGCACAAACGTGGAACCAAGCGAGATGCCCTTGACCTTAACCTTGCCCAAGATTGTGCCGAGAGCTATCACAAAGGCAAAAATCATCACGGTGCGACCCACCGAATCATTCAGCAACAGCGATGTGAACCAATTCATAATTAAAATGATTTAAATGTTGATAATCAATATCTGCACCCTTTTTAAATCGGGCGCAAAAGTATTATTTACTTTTTATTTTAATACATTTGCAAAATTAAATAAATCGATAGAAATCATTGTCAAAACCGATTGATGTATGGAACTCCGGCAACTGAAATATTTCATAAAAACTGCTGAAATACTAAACTTTACCGAGGCCTCGAAACAGTTATTCATCACGCAGAGCACGCTGTCGCAACAGATAAAGCAACTCGAAACGGAATTGCAGGTACTGCTCTTCGACCGCATAGGAAAGAAGATTTACCTCACCGAGGCAGGGTCGGAATTTCTGCCATACGCCAAAAAGACCGTAGCCGACAGCGAGCACGGCGTTCAGCGCCTTCGCGACCTTCAGAACATTCAGACGGGCGAATTGCGCATAGGCGTTGTCTATACGTTGAGCGACCTGCTGACAAGCACCATCATATCGTTTTCAAAAAAATACCCTAAAGTCAAGTTGGTGGTTATGTACAAGCCAGTAAACGAACTGCTTGCCTTGCTCAAGGAACGCGAACTCGACCTTATTCTATCATACAAGCCCGACGAGGTTGACACTCAAGTTGAGTACTATGGTCTGTTCGATTCAAACCTCTCTGTAATTGTAAATTACAAGCACCCACTTATAGCGCAACGCGAAGTGTCGCTCGACCTGCTGAAGCAATATCCGCTTGTGTTGCCTTCGGTTGGCTCGCAGGCACGCTCTATGATTGACAAACTGCTTACAAACCGACACGTGCACCTTACGCCACAAATTGAGATAACGTCAATGACCATAATGATGAATCTTGTTGAAACGGGCCACTGGATTGCCGTAATGTCGGAAACGCTGATTCAAGGCCACAACAAGTTGCGCGCCATTCCTATCGCTGGCAAAAAGACACAAATGCACCCATCAATGATTGTGCTCAAAGACAGTTACCAAAAACTCTCTACAAAGGAATTTATGCGCATTCTGCTTGAAAAGCATATGTGATTATTTGGGATTTTTAAAATGAAGGGAAATCAATTCAGAATTCACAATAACAAAACATCTTAACATACACACGGACGCCGCACGCGACGTCCCTACAACGCATAACCTTAAACTTTATCCAACACCAGGCACTAAACAATTCAACGATTCAATTTTCAACCTTAATCTTTACCAATAACTAAATCTATAAACAGCGAAACTACCGATAGCTATCGGGATAAGCCTTATCAGGGTTCAGGTACTAGTGCACTAAAATATAATAAGCTTTACCAAGCTAAGCGGTATACAATAAAAAAGGCTACCCAAAGGGTAGCCTTATAAAAATCCAGCTATTACTTATTGTTTGTTATTATTTCACAAACTTGATAACGTCTGAGCCAACCTTAGCGATGTAAAGACCTGCCTTAAGACTGCTGAAATCAACACTCTTAGCATTCTTAGCGCTCAAAACAGCTACACCGTTAACATTGTAAACAACAACGTCGCTAGCTTCAGCTGCGAAAAGAACGTCACCTGCAACATATGCATTTACAGAAGCCTCTTCGCTGATAGCGTCTTGAGGACCACCGTCCATAAAGTATTCAATAGCAACTTCATCGTTGATGAATACTTGGATATTCTTCATATAGAAATCACCATGTACTGTACCGCAGTCGATTTCAAGCCAAATAGAGTCAGCACCCTTTTCACCAATGAAATAGTCAAAATAATCAAAGTGTGTCCAACCGTCAGCTGCAGCGATGTTTACATCAGCATCATAAGTTACACCTGAACCATTTGCCTTAATGATTTGAGTATTTTCTTTCTCATCACCTTGATATGAAGCATATTTACCTGGAGCGATACGGAAATATCCATCAACTGATGCTTTAGCATCAAATTCCAAACGGAATGCTGTAAATGGATTATCCTTAGCTTCTGCTTGACCTGGAAGGCCCTTCCAGCATGGAGGAACGATTTGACCCTTCCATTGATTTTCGTCACCGTCAGTAGTTGTAACCTTGATAACTGTAGCACCATTCTCTTCGATGAATTCTATAGAAGAATTACCACCTTCAGTTTTAAAACCGCAGCTCTTGTCATCTTGTGCATTTGCGCTCATTGCAAACATAAAAGCAACAGCAGATAATAGATAAAGTTTTTTCATTTTCTTAAAATTTTTAAGTTAATATTAAAAATAGCTTTCGCTGGATTATACAATTTTATTTACCCTTCAGCATTTGCTTAAACCATTAGCAAGACAATATTACAATTTTTTTTTATTAGTTGTTATGCTTTATCGAAAAAAATCTGATTTTTTTCAACATTTTTATTTGGATTGAGCAACTAATTCTATTCTTTTCAGTGTTTTACCTAATTCTTGTAAAATCCAACAACAACACAAAAAAAGGATATCCTTACCTTTTGTCCATTGACTACCAATTAAATATAAATATGCATTAAGCCACGATTGGAAAAACATTTATATAGTTCATTCATACCATAAAAATTTGCAAAGGACAAAATATATAGATATTGATAGCTATCTATATATGTGCTTGATTCAAATGACGACTATAGCATTATAAATATGCCTATATACAATAAGGTTACAAGCAAGGGGGGAAAAAAAGAAAAAACGCAAAAAATATAAATGTTCTGACTGTTATTTGACTCAAACCACAATTTAATCACAATGTAAAAAACTGAGAGGACACATATTATATTATAATAAGAGAAACACACCAATAAATAATAAAAACACAAAGTATCAGTATCAGAAATCAGGTTTTGCCTTAATGTTGATTTTCAATTTTGTCACGGGGTGCTCAAATTCTATTTCCACGGCCTGAAGGTAGAGCCTGTCCGACGGTGTGCCGTACAGATTGTCACCGACTATTGGGCACCCAAGTCCCATTTTATGTGCCGAATGGACTCGCAGTTGGTGGGTTCGGCCTGTCTTTGGAAAGAAATCGACAAGCGTCCGTCCGTTCCTTGTGTCCACTGTTGAATAATCGGTTACGGTCTGTTTTCCGTGCTCAAGGTCCACCATTTGGCGAGGCCTGTCGTCGGGGTTGAGTATGATAGGCAGGCTTATGGTTCCTTCCCTGTTTTCAGGAATGCCGTCGAGAAGGGCTCTGTAGCGTTTGCGTATGGTGTGCGATGCAAATTGTCGCTGAAGAGCCACGTAAACCTCTTTGGTCTTTGCAATTAGCAGAATGCCCGACGTGGCCATGTCAAGGCGGTGGACCACCATAGGCCCGTCGGCGTTGGGAAACATTTGCCGAATGGCCGAATATACTGACGTTTCCGATTCCTTCCCTGGCACCGACAGCATTCCCGCGGGTTTGTTCACGGCAACCAGCCATTCATCATCATACAGTATTTCAATATGTTGATTTGTCGAGGCCTTGAGTGGGTTGGGTTCAACGTCGAGGCCTTGCAACATAAAATTCAGAATCGGCTCGCACTTGCTGTGGCACGCAGGATAAAACGTCCCGTGGTGACGAATTTCGCCGATTGGCGAGTTGCCCCACCAGAATTCGGCCATTGCAAGTGGCTTCAGGCCGTTGCAGAAAGCATATTGCAACATTTTTGGCGCCGTGCAGTCGCCCGTTGCCGACGGCGGAAGCGTTCCGCGCTCTTCCTCAAATATTGCCTTGATGCTCTTGCGTTTGCCATTGGCGTTCAAGACCACGTATTGCCCGAAAAGCCACTGCTGAAGCGCTTCCGACATTTGCCTCCGCTGTTCCTTCAGCCGGTTGGTTTGGGTGTTGAGGCGCTCGAGTTCGGCCGTGAGCGCGCCCGTTGATTCGGCCCAACGCCGTTCCAGCCGTTTCAACTCTGCCTTTTCAAACTGGCTCTGCCTCACAAATTCGGCGTTTTGCCCTTCGGTTACGCCTGCGGTCCGTTGCCTGTCGCGTTCGGTTTTGTGCAGGCGGATGTCGGCCTTTGCCTGTTCAATTTCGGCGGAAGCCTGACACTTTTGCCGTTCCAGTTCGGTTTTTATTTCGGTAAGATGACTGTCCGATTCAAGTTTGGAAATCTGTTCGTTGAGATGTGTAATCCGCTGTTCTTCAGCCTTGAAATAGCCGTCGGGAAGAGTCGGGTCAAAGATTGGCGGTACAAAATACGGATGAGTGGCCTTGCCGTCGATGTTGCCCGAAAAGGCTGACAGAAAGCCGATGTTGCCGTCAGCATCTTGAGCCACAAGCACGCCGAACATTTTGCCTTGCTCAAGTTCGTCCTTCCATTTTTCCTGACGGGAAATGTATTTCTTCACCTGTTCCGATGCCTCAATGGCGAGCGGGTGCGGTGTGTAGCAAAAAGGGCAGTTGAATTGTTTGGGCAGATGCCTGCCCGATGCTGTATCTAACGGGTGAAACAGCGTTGTATCGATATGCCTTGACGATTCCACTATTCAGAATGGCCATTTATCCAAATAATCAATATAAACAACATAACAAACATTTTAACAGATATTTGTTACGTGTCATTTAAACAATTACTATAACAAGTGGCGTGACTCGTAAAGTTGCGGGTTCTTACGAATGTTGTTGGCTATTGACCTGAATTCGTCCGATTCGTACTCTTCCTGCGTGAGTTCGTAAAATTGGATGTCGAGTCCGTTGTCAGTTTGGAAAAACACCTTCATAACCACAACACCGCTTTTCTTGTACACGGCATAGTTGTTCATAAAGAAATCAATCTGGTTCTTTTCCTTAACTACCTGAAGTTTAGGATTTTGTTGATTAGTGGTTTCTTCGTTTTGTTCAGCGTTCATAACTATATTTTTATTCCAAAGTCTGGTAATTGATTTCACAATAAGCCTTTAAGTTCCTGTGCAGGGTCCCAAAAGTGCCTGTCGAAGTTGACAATGCGGTTGTCTTTAACCGAAATGCCCTCGCAAGATAGCAATTCTTCCATAGTGTTTCCACCAAAATAGCGTTTTCCCGTGAGCAATCCGTTTCTGTTGACTACACGGTGGGCGGGCACGAATTCAGTCTGCACCAGACTGCCGTTAAGCGCATAGCCTACCATACGAGCCGACTGTGGCGCGCCAACAAATTTGGCTATTGCGCCATAAGTGGTCACGCGACCAGAAGGAACCTGCCTCACCACCTCGTAAACCCTGTCGTAGAAGTTCATCATTTGAACCGAAAATAATGAACAAAAAGCAAATAACGCGCCTATTCTCGACAAATCAGCCTATGAGCCTGATAAAAGCGCCTTTTCGACGCTTTTAGGCGCAAGGCTTATTCGTCATAGTCGTCAGACGGGTCGAATGACTGATTGTCGTTTGACTCTTCATCGGGTTTTTCTTCTACGGCCTTCTTGCGAACCTTCCATTGACCGTTGTTAAGTGTGTACATAACAAGGTTGTCGTTGTTCACAAGAAAATCGACGAGTTCGTCGGTGAGTGCAATTGACGAGTTGTGCGACAAGAGGTTGAGGTTCAGCCCTGTCTCTTCGTCTTGCACCATAAAGTAGAGCGACACGTCGCCTTTGGTGGATATGGCGTTCTTTATCATCTTGACAGCCGATTCACTCAAGTCCTGAAGTTTTACGTTGATTGTCAGTTTCTTGACAAAAGACTCCCTTATGTTGCTCAACATTTTTACGCTTATGACGCGCATCTCAAGCGGACGGTTGCCGTCTTTGTCAGGGAAACGGCGCTCCTCGATTCGTGCCTTCACATAGAGCGTGCTGTTTTTTTGGATAATCTTGCCATATGACTCGTAGTCCTTGCCGAAAAGCGGTATTTCGAGCGAGCCTTCGTAATCTTCAATGGTGAATTTCATAAACGGCTTGCCATTTTTGGTAAGGCCGTCGTACACATTGGTTATCAGTCCGCCAAACGACACCTCGCGGTCCTTGTATGGCTCAATGGATTCCAGGTCCTTTGGCGATACGGTGCAGAAGTGCTCCAGGTCGAACTTGAACGGGTCGAGCGGATGCGCCGAAAGGTAGATGCCCACAAGGTCCTTTTCCAAATTCAGTTTCTCGAGCAGGGCCATTTCAGGCACGTTTGGCATAGGCGGGTGCGGAATTGCAATGGCATCGCCCATAGCGCCGAACAGGGTGTTGGTGTTCATCTGCCTGTCGTTTTGGAAACTGTTGCCGTATTTCACAAGTGCGTCAAGGAACTTGTAGCCGTCGGGCATCTCAATAATGAACAGTTCGCGCTGAATGCCCAGGCTGTCGAAGGCGCCAGCAATGGCAAGGCTCTGTATTGTCTTTGAGTTGCACGATGTGAGACTGACACGCTCTACAAAGTTGAAGATGTCAGTGTACGGGCCGTGTTCCTCGCGCTCGCTCACAATGGCTTCCACAGCGCCTGCGCCTACGCCCTTTATGCCACCAAGGCCAAAGCGTATGACACCGCTCTTGTTGGCTGTGAAGTTCAGTTCCGACTCGTTGATATCTGGTCCCAAGACCTTGAGTTTCATAGCCTTGCATTCCTGCATGAATTTCTGTATGTCGGCAATGCTGTCGCGACTCTGCGTAAGGTTGGCGGCCATATATTCGGCAGGATAATGCGCCTTGAGGTATCCAGTCTGGTAAGCCACCCAGCCGTAGCAGGCGGCGTGCGACTTGTTGAATGCGTATGATGCGAATTTCTCCCAGTCCTTCCAGATTTTTTCGAGGATTTCAGGGTCGTGGCCGTTCTTTTTTCCTCCCTCAATGAATTTAGGCTTTAGGATAGCCAGCATAGCAAAAATCTTCTTACCCATAGCCTTACGAAGCGTATCGGCCTCGCCACGGGTGAAGTTGGCAAGCAGTCGGCTCAAAAGCATAACCTGTTCTTGATACACCGTAACTCCGTATGTATCTTTTAGATATTTTTCCATTACAGGAATATCGTAGGTGATAGGCTCCTGTCCGTTCTTACGCTTGATAAACGTAGGAATGTACTCGATTGGGCCTGGACGGTAGAGCGCGTTCATCGCAATAAGGTCGGTAATCTGCGTAGGCTTAAGTTCGCGAAGATACTTCTGCATACCAGGCGACTCGAATTGGAACGTGCCAATGGTACGGCCCTCGCTGTATAGTTTGTAGGTCAGTTTGTCGTCGATTGGGATTTTGTTGATGTCGACGTCGATGCCACGCGTTTTCTTGATGTTCTTTATCGCCTCCTTGATGAGCGACAGGGTGCTCAATCCCAGGAAGTCCATTTTTATCAGTCCCACGGATTCCACAACGTGGCCGTCGTATTGGGTCACCACAACGTCCTGGTCCGACTTTTTATCGTGAATGGTGCAGACAGGGGCGAATTTTGTAAGGTCGTCGGCACCGATGATGACACCGCAGGCGTGGATTCCCACCTGACGGTTGGTGTCTTCGAGTTCCTTTGCGTATGTCAGCATCGACTTTACATTGTCTGAATACTCTCCAAGTATAATCTCGCCAGCATCTTTACCGTCTGTAAGTTTGGTCAATTCGGGTATGTACTTGTAGCAATTCTTTAAGTTGACTTTAGGCATCTTTTTAGGGACAGAGCCGTCAACCGCCTTGACTTGATACTCCTCAAATCCACGGTCGGGAACCAAGGCCTTAATCTTGTTTGATATGCTCAATGGTATGTCCTGCACACGGCAAACGTCGGCAATGGACGATTTGGTGGCCATTGTTCCGTAGGTGATGATGTGCGCCACCTTTTCGGAACCATATTTTTGTGTAACCCAGTCGAGCACCTTGCCACGGCCCTCATCGTCGAAATCGACGTCGATATCGGGCAACGAGATACGGTCAGGGTTGAGGAATCGTTCGAACAGCAGGTCGTACTTGAGCGGGTCGAGGTCGGTGATGCGCAGGCAGTATGCCACCACGGAACCAGCGGCGGAACCACGTCCAGGGCCGACGCTTACTCCCAGTTCCTCGCGTGCGGCGCGTATGTAGTCCTGCACAATGAGGAAGTAGCCAGGGAAACCCATTGTCTTCATAATGTGAAGTTCGAAGGTGATGCGCTCGCGTATTTCCTGTCCTTCGGGGGTATCGGCGTCAAGTTTGTCGCCGTATCGGACTTTTGCGCCTTCCCAAGCCAACTTGTTGAGGTAGTCGGCTTCAAGTTTTATTCTATATAACTTGTCGTAACCGCCTAATTTCTTGATTTTTTTCTCTGCATCTTCCTGGCTCAACACCACTTCGTGCTTTTCGTTCTGCGTAAACTCGTCGAAAAGGTCCTTTTCAGTGAATTTCTTGCGGTATTCCTCTTCGGTTCCACAATCTTCAGGGATAGGGAATTTAGGCATAATTGGGTCGGAATCAATCTTATACACCTCAACCTTGTCGGCAATTTCCACAGTATTGGCAAGTGCTTCAGGCAGGTCGTCGAAGATGCTCTGCATCTCGTCAGGCGACTTGAGCCATTCCTGTTTGGTGTAGGCCATACCGCGGTCGGGGTCGCTCATCTTCTTGCCTGTGCTCAAGCAGATAAGTCGTTCGTGAGCCTCGCCGTGTTCCTCTTCCACAAAATGGACGTCGTTGGTGGCTATAATCTTGATGTTGTGCTTGCGAGCCAACCCTATAAGTTTTTCGTTTACAAACTTTTGTTTTTCATAGGTGTCGGTGGCGGCGTTTGGCTTGTCGGTCTTGTGGCGCTGAAGTTCAATGTAGTAGTCGTCGCCAAAGAGGTTCTTGAACCAGAGCACCGACTCTTCGGCCTTGTCGAGTTGGTTGCCGAGAATGTATTGCGGAACCTCGCCACCAAGGCAGGCCGAGCAACAGATAAGACCCTCGTGCCACTTTTCGAGCACGTTGTGGTCGATGCGCGGGCGGTCGTAGAATCCGTCGGTGTAGGCTATGGAAGCCAGTTTGCAAAGGCTCTTGTAGCCGGTCTTGTCTTTTGCCAACAGGATAAGGTGCCAACCGCTACGGTCAATGGCGCGCTCCTTGCCTGTTTCAGCCGATATCTCCTTTACGTCCTTGTCCTTGTCGTAGAGTGTACGGCGGGCGCAGTAGGCCTCAATGCCGATGATAGGCTTGAAAGGAACGAATGACGCGGCCTTTGCCTCGAGTTTCTCAAGTTCGGCCTTGAGTTCGGCTTTCTTTGCCTCGTCTTCGGCCTTTTCAATCTCCTCCTTGCACTCCTTGACCTTCTTTCCTGGCGCACCGTTCACCTTTGATGCGTAGTCGGTGAGTTCCTTGATGCCGAACATATTGCCGTGGTCGGTTAGGGCCATAGCGTGCATTCCGTTGCGCATACACTTGTCAACCAGGTCGGTGACTTTCGACATACCATCCAATATGGAATAGTGAGAGTGAACGTGAAGGTGAATAAACCTATCTCGTTCTGTTTCAGATGAGTTATGATTTTCTTCCTTTGGCTTTTCGGCAGGCTTTTCTTCGGGTTTCTTTTCCTCCGTCTTTTGCTCCACGGGCTTTTCCTCCGCTTTATTCTCTACGGCAGGTTCCTGTGGTTTTTCGTCGGCTGACTTTTCGGCCAGTTCCTTGAACGAAACAAACTCCACGCCAGCGGGTTCAATGGTGTTTGGATTGGCCTTGACGAAATTGTCCTGTTCCTCCTGTGTAATCTTGAGTTTGTCAAGCGGAAGCACGTTGAGCCTGACAAGTTCGAGGAAGCAACGTGTGGTAGCCTCCACGTCGCCAGCGGCGTTGTGGGCCTCCTTGAATTCCGTTCCGAAGAGTTTTTGGTGCAGTTCGGTCAGTGTAGGCCATTTGGTCTTGCCGTTCTGCATTATTGCGCAGAAACTGGTGGTGGTGAGTTTGGTGCAGAGAGTGCTTGCTTTTTCCAGCGGATTGGGCAACATAGCGCGCAGGCACTCGCATCCGACTATGTTGATGTCGAATTCCACATTGTGGCCAATCACCAGACGGGCGTCGGCCACATCCTTTGAGAATTCGGCCAGAGCCTCCTCAAGGCTGACGCCAATCTTGTTGGCAAGTTCGGTGGTGATGAAGTGAATATTTGATGCATCTTCTGGAATATCAAAACCCACAGGCTTGATTACAAAGTTTTTAGCAAAAAGAAATTTGCCAGTAACGTCGTGACACTGCCAGGCAAGTTGCACAAGTCGAGGCCAATTGTCGAAATCGGTGATAGGCGCCTTGTAGTTTTTAGGCAAACCAGTTGTCTCTGTATCAAATACCAAAAACATAGTCTGTAGATTTTAAGACTCTAAATATAGAGGTTTGAAAATAGGAAAACTTCAATGTTGATATCTTTTATGGCAAAAAAATGACTGTTTGGAAATCAACGGTGAAGAGTGTTTTTGAAGGGAATTGTCGTTAATGGCAATTGTTAAATAATTATTAATCAGCAGTATTGATAAATTAAAACCGAATGGGCTTATGCCAGCCAAATGCCTGTTCCAATGCGCCCGAGAGTGTTGTTGTGCCTGTGCGAGAAGAACTCCTGCGGATTGCATTTTGTGCAGATGCCTGACACGGCAATTGCATCTTCGGAAACCCATTTATTGCAGAAATACTATAACAAAGGTTCTAACAATAATAATTTATCAACTTTATATTCCCCATCATTTAATATCTTTTACTAAACGAACAGCATAACATATTAAACCACCCCAAACACGAACCGAGGAATCGTAATGACCGATTCCCTTTTTTAAAGAAAAAAAAGTTCTAGCACTTAATGGGCTTGCGTAATACATAGCTCCCAATCCTTGATAAACAACATATATTTTATCATCAACATAATTTCCGAATCCAAACGGTTTTATATTAAATACTGATTTTTTTGTAGAAAAAACTGGATTTCCATTTTCATCGACCCAATCTGAAGATGACGCAAACACTTCCCATAGATTTGGCAATTCTACATATAAAGAATCCATCATATCCTTAAATAATTCATATTCTTTTAAATATTCTTTATCTTCGCTCGTTATAAACGCCATATGTTCAAACCTAACTCCATTTACAGAATATTTTAATTTTGGTGCATCCACATCGATTCCATACACTTTTTCCAATTTATTCCAATCGGCATAGTAGCGTAATGGTATTTTGGGGGGACAATGCCGTTTAAATGTGCGTTGCTATCTTTAAACAAAAAATTATGGTTGTACAATATGCCTTTTGCACCAGAGGGCAGTTCGGAAACGACATAATCTTTGTTCAACTCCATCTGAATGGTGTCGCCATTTTCATCAATATATGATGTGCATCGCAAATCGTCGGCCATCCACACTTGGTCGCCTACTTCTGCCAAACGATAAACATTCAGTTCGTGGTCACGAATGTGCTTATTCTTGTTCAGGAATATCTCTTTGACACTGCCACTATAAGTTTGGAATTCCTTGTCATCAACAGCCACTTCTGATACGAATGAAAATTCATATACGACAGGCTCATAGTTCACGCCGTGCAAATCGTCAAAATCGTTGAACATATAAGGAATCTCAGGATTATCTGCCAACCTAATATAGAGTGAGTCTTGTCCGTCGGGTATTTCAAAGGTTTTTCCAGCAAAGCCACAATCTTTGGTAGGCTTCATCTGCAATTTAATGTTTTTGTATTTATTATGGTCGATACCAGACCATCGCAACACAATGGCGTTTTCTGTTTCGCCATTGTCTGTTTCCATTGTCACTTTCATTTTGGGGTCGAGCACATAAAAAGACCTTATTTCTGAAAATTCGCTATTCTCCCCGCTTTTTGAGTCAACCACCTTTGCTTGCCAATAATATTTTTGGTCGATTTTCAAGACACACTTGTCATTACCCATAAACGTTGAAAGATTGTCTTTTTCTGTTCCAACCATTA
>CALABN010000278.1 GCA_937885735.1 uncultured Bacteroidota bacterium
GTGGCTTTCAACCTTCAGCCTAACGAGGTGTCGTAGGTGGTGAAGACAGATTATGGCTACCATATTATACAAATGGTGGAGCGTCGTGGCGAGCGCATCAACTGCCGACACATTTTGCTAAAGCCTCAAGTGACGTCTGTCGAGAAGAAAAACGCCCTGTTGCGACTCGACACTATCCGTACAAAGATTGTCAACAATGAAGTCACTTTCAAGGAGGCATGCTGGATGTTTTCCGACGATGAGGAAACTCGCCTGAACGGTGGAGTGATGCTGAACCCATATACAGGCACTTCGCTGTTTGAGGCAGAACAACTCGACCCCAAGGTGGCCAATGCCATTAGGGGCCTTGAGGTTGGCGAGGTTTCAAAGCCTTTTGAAACCGAGGACGACCAAGGCAAGGCTGTTTGTAAAATTGTGTTGCTGAGGTCGAAGTCGAAGCCTCACAAGGCCAATCTCGACCAGGATTACCAACGAATACAGAATCTGGCCATTGAGAGAAAAAAAGGCGATGTCCTGGAAGAATGGCTCACCAAGACAATTGGAGCCACATATATCAAGATTGACGACGAATACAAGAGTTGCAAGTTCCGTAGCAAGGAATGGCTGAAAACAGAATGACAATGACTTTCGATAACGACGTACAGGCTGTTGATGCCTTGAAAGACAAGTTTGGCCAGATAACAAGCGAGATTCGCAAGGTTATTGTTGGTCAGGATGAAGTGGTGAAGGCCACTTTGCTGTCAATAATCAGTGGCGGGCATTGCCTTCTGGTTGGTGTGCCAGGTTTGGCAAAGACATTGCTGGTCAACACCATTGCCGATGCATTGGGGTTGAAGTACAGCCGTATCCAGTTCACGCCAGACCTTATGCCTTCCGACATTACTGGTGCCGAGATTCTTGACGAGAAACGCGAGTTCAGGTTCGTGAAGGGACCATTGTTCGCCAACATAGTATTGGCCGACGAGATAAACCGCACACCGCCAAAGACTCAGTCAGCCTTGCTTGAGGCTATGCAGGAGCGTTCTGTCACCATTTCTGGAACTAAGAACAAGTTGCCCGAGCCGTTTTTTGTTTTGGCTACACAAAACCCTATAGAGCAGGAGGGTACATATCCGTTGCCTGAGGCTCAGTTGGACCGTTTTATGTTTATGGTCAACCTCGATTATCCGAAACTCGACGATGAAATTGCCATAGTCACTGAAACAACTTCTTCAAGAAAGGCCAAGGCGGAAACGGTTGTTGCAGCCGATGAACTTATTGCCATACAGCAACTTGTGCGCCGTGTGCCAGTCAATGAGAATGTGGTCAGGTATGCTGTGAATGTGGTGGCAAGGACTCGCCCAAACACTGACAACGCATCGGAATTGGCAAACCGCTACCTTGTATGGGGTGCAGGCTTGCGCGCGTCACAGTATCTTGTATTGGGAGCAAAGGCACACGCTGTTGTGTCGGGAAAGTATTCGCCTGATGTCGATGATGTCAAGGCTGTCGCTTCATCGGTTTTGCGTCATCGCATTGTCCGAAACTACAAGGCCGAGGCTGAAGGAGTCACTGACGATTTCATCATTTCCGAAATTCTGAAAAGCGTAAGTTTCTGATATGCTGAAAAGAGTTGCGTTGCTGAATGTCTTGATGTTGCTGATGCTTGTGTCGGCAAGCCAATGCCATGCCCAACGCAGGACAAAGGTTGAGTTGGTGCAGGCAAGGTCGATTAAGTCCGATGCCAACCTTTTCAATGGCGCCCGACGGCTGATTGGCGATGTGATGTTCAAGCAGGACAGCGCCATAATGGAATGCGACAGCGCCCATTTCTATTCGGACCGCAATATGTTCGACGCCTTTGGACATGTGCATCTTTATAAATTGAACGACACCAGCATCGATGTAAAGGCCGATTTCCTTCGTCACGACGGCGACCGCAAGATGGCCCATTTCCGTAGGAACGTAATACTTCGCGACAGCGCTATTGTCCTTACCACCGACTCGCTCGACTACAACCTGCATGAAGACATAGGCTCGTATGAGCACAGGGCAACCATTGTCGATAGCCTGACGGTGCTGAAGAGCGTCAAGGGATTCTATTATCACCATAGGAATGAGGTGAATTTCCTCGACAATGTGACGGTGGACCACGACAGCGCAGAGTATCAGATGTTTACCGATACTTTGTGCTACGAGACCGATACAAAGATTATCAAGTTTTTCGGCCCTACTGAATTTTACAACGACACAAATTACATGTATGCCCGATATGGCTGGTACAATACCGTAACGGAGAAGTCGATGTTTAAGCACGATGCGTTTTTCCGCAATCCGAACCAGACCATAACTTGCGACAGCCTGATGTTCAACAGGTTGAACGAGAGCGGCGTGGCTTATTCAAATGTTGTGGCCACCGATACTGTCCAGAACCTTGTGGTGACTGGCAATTATGTTGAGGTTCACAAGGAACCCGAACTGCTGTTTGTCACTGACAGCGCGCAGATGGTGTATGTGGTTAATGGCGATTCGCTTTATTTGCATGCCGACACTCTGAAACTTTGTCGCGACACGTCGGGGCAGTTCCGTACGTTCAGGGCTTATTGGCATGTGAGGGCTTACAAATCGGACTTGCAGTTGCAGACCGATTCCATTTTCTTTTCAATGAAGGACAGTGTCGCCCAGTTCTTCGGCAACCCGATATTTTGGATTCAGGGCAACCAAATTACGGCTACCTATCTGGAGGCTTACCTGAAAAACAATAAGTTGGATAAATTTAAGTTGTTCAAGACGGGAATGATAGTGTCGCCATTCGACAGCACTCACTACAACCAGATAAAGGGCACTGAAATGATTGGCTACCTTCGTGACAACGATTTGCACAAGGTTGATGTGTTCAAATCGGCCCAGACGCTATATTTCCCTGTTGATGACGGCGAAATCATGGGCATGAACAAGGGTTCCAGTACCGATATGACGATTTATTTAAAAAACAGGCAGTTGAGCCGTTTGGCATATCGCTCTCAACCAACATCGGATATGTATCCTGTTGAGAATCTTTCGACTGGCGACATGCAGATACCTGGATTTAAATGGTATGAGTCGATAAGGCCGAAATGTCCCGCCGACATTTTCATTTGGGATAGCAAGAATTCCGTTGCTTCGCCTTCACGTCGAATGGTGCAACAATCTACTGAACAGAAAAAGAAAGGACCTGCCAACAGACCAGTTGCGCCAAACCGAGCCAATGGTGCTGGCAAGAGCCGTTGATGGTCGTTTTTCCATGCTTTTGGTCGCCGACATTCCTCTTTCGGGTTCCCAATCTTGCTCCATTGTAGCCAAAATAATGTATTTTGAATGCTTGTTTTGTGTAGTAAGATAATGAATGTCAGATATTTGTGAAATATTTTACAAAATCTTCGGTCGGGTGTTGTACGGAAAGAACTTTTTTCTACTTTTGTCGCCGGAGAGATGGCAGAGCGGTTGAATGCGGCGGTCTTGAAAACCGTTGACCTGAAAGGGTTCGGGGGTTCGAATCCCTCTCTCTCCGCCAAGGAGACTGGTATTCAATAAGATACAAAAATTAGTCCCATAAATAGTCCCAATTTTGAGGACTATTTTTTTTTGTGATACCTTGTGACTTCTTGTGAATTTCAATGACTTTGCAAATTGCACTTGTATTGTGTACGTGCATTTACGCATCCCCTTTTATCTAATGAAATTGCGTTTTGTGAACTTGCTAAAGCCATCTTTGCTGCTTAACAATAGCCGATTGGCTTATCCGTCAACTAAAGAATGACTTTGTTGACTTGTGAGCACATTAGTAATCTGTAAAATCCCTTTTATAAATTTTCCCCGTGCCATCGCAATATTTACAATATATGTATCCTTTTAGTTCCCTTTCTCTTGCACAATATGGACAAGTAACCATGTGTTTGTGCAGTTCAGACTCTTTAACAGTGAGGTATTTGTGCTTTAGATGCCAATCTTCGTGACAGTCACAGCACATTACTTTAAGGAACCTGTTTGGGTAATCCCACAGGTTTTTGTCTTCAATATACAATTTGTGGTGTATTTGAAGATTCCTTCTCTTTCTGTTACAAACTTGACAAGTGGAATTCACTTTGTTCCTCATTCGCCATTTAAAACTTTCCCATCTAGGGTCTTTTAGTTGTTCATCGTGATCAATCATAATACAATAGAATTAAGGTTAAATTATTTTTCCTTCCACCACAAACGAAGTTTGACGCGAAGTGGCTTGTCTTAAATAGTTTATAGTCCACGTTTGTCAAGGCTCACATTGTGAGACCTTGACAATTGCAGAAAACGCAGTTATCTTTGAAAAAAGATTTTAACATTTTGATAATGCCGCATATTGACGTCAAAGGGTTTCCTCCTATTGGCGAAAATATTTGACATATACGCCTAATATTTCCATCTGCATTTTCTACTTGTACGATTTCTGCATAGTCGTTTTGTGGTTATATTCGGCGTAAGATTAGCTGGCTCATTTGTTTATGCCTTCTCTTTTTTTTGTTGCGGTTGTGCATGTGCTTTATTCATAAAAAAATATTGCGTAAATGCGTATAAAATAAATCTTTAATGTGACGCTTCGTTCTCTTTTTTATCTATATTTGTAAAGCATAGATGGGAAAAACTTTTTTTTTGAATCAAAATTTCTTGATTATGTCTTTTGGCGATCGCTTTAGGGGCGTTGTGTGTGCATTGTTGTTTTTGGTAATATCCAAATCTTGTCTTTTCTCTCAGACGACGGGGTACTCGTCGAATGTGGTTGTGAATGGGGATGTGGCGGCTGATGCGGTTTCTATGTTGTTGGAATCTGTTAATATGACTGAGGAACAGAAAAAACGCTATGATGCTGCAGTAAACGCTTATAATGATATTAAGAAGTTGGGTAATGTAGTGAATTCTCTGTCAGATTTGCTTAAAAACGGGATTCTTAGTCTGCCATGTGGAATAGAGCAAAAAAATAAGTCTGATGGCTATACACTATGTATCAGAAGCATCGAAAGTGATGAAAATGGTGATTCATGGATAATGGTGTCGTGTGTAATTCCATTTAAGGAAAAAAATGGGAATGTGATGATAGCCTTTGATGGCAAGGCCAAAATTGAAGGCGAGAACGGACTGGGGACTGCAGGCGAATTGGAACTGGTTGCTCCCGTGTCGCGTGAAATGGGAAAGACGACATTGGTTTTCAACAGCGGGACAAAAGTCGCTTTTGGTTGCGATGGCTTTGAAAAAGTGGTGGCAAAAATGTCTTTTGCCATTACATCTGCGAGCATTAAGGCTGTAGATGCTGCAGGAAAGCCGCAAGGTCGCATAAAGATAGATGTGGATGCCGAATTCAACGATTTCGATGATTTTTCGGTTTCTCTTGATGTCAGCCAACGTTTCAAGCTGGAGGGTCTTGACGATTTCATTTTCCTGCTGAAGGGTGCCACTTTGGACCAAAGCTACACTTCGACATCAACGATGGTCAAGTTTCCTAATGGATACTTCGACAATAAGTCAGAATCTGACAAGAAACAATGGAGAGGTTTGGCCATTACGCAAGCCGAAGTTGAATTGCCAGGTTTTATGGGGACAACTACGGATGAAGGTAAAAAATCAACTGCAAATCCGATAAAACTCACACTTGATAACGTGATTATTGATGGTGATGGTTTTAGCGGGAATGCATCTGCACAAAACATTGTAACAATAGGTTCTATAGATACCACAACTTGGTCGATGACGGTTGACGACTTTTCAATCAATATCTTGAAAAACGATTTGACGGGGTTGGGCTTTGGTGGCAAACTTAATGCGCCTCCTTTGGGCAGTAATTCAATGCTTGATTATGACGCAAAATACAGTATGGCAGAAAAAAATTACATAATAGATGCCACATTGCCCGACAAGGCTGATTTTCCGATGTTGAGCGGAGCAATGACAATAAAACCAGGTTCGAGCGTAATAGTTAAGATTCAGGATTCGGAGGTGTATCCTACATTGGTGCTTAATGGTGAATTGTCGGTTAATGCTATGATAGGCAATTCATCCGACAACAAGCTGACTTTGCCTGATTTGGAATTTAGTGGCATGAAAATCAGGCGTGAAAGCCCTGTATTTGAATTGGGGACATTTTCTCTAACTGGTCCTTTGAAGACACCAGAGATTGCGGGATTCCAACTTTCGATTGACAGCGTACGTAGTTTCGTGGAAAATGAAAACACTGGACTCCGTGTTGATGCAAAAGTGTATGTTACTGACAAATTTCAAGGAGGCGCAGGAGTGAAACTATATGGCAATCCTGAAAAGTGGAAATTTAAAGAAGTAAAATTAGGTAAAATAAATATCAAGTATGATCAACGAGCATTTTCTATTATTGGTGGTGTGGAATTCCTAAGTGGAGATGAAACTTACGGCAAGGGCTTCCGTGGTGAACTTAAACTAGGTCTGTTGAATGACAAACTTAAAGTTGATGCTGTTGGCGTATTCGGCAAGAAAGATGATTATAGGTATTTCCTTACCGATGCATTTCTGGAAACTAAACCGGCTAACGGCATTAAGGTGTCTTTCCTTAATTTTTATGGTGTTGGAGGTGGCCTCTATTGGAAAATGCAACAAAGCCATGGCAGTACAAACAGCAATTTTGGAAAGTCTCTTTCCGGAATAAATTATGTTCCTGACGACAACGTAGGAATAGGACTGATGGCTCGTACAAAATTTGGATTTTCAGGTAATGATAAGACGATGGATGCTGATGTGGGATTGGAAATACAACTTAATAAAAACTGGGGAGTCAATTTTGTGCAGTTTCGCGGTGATGCCACATTCATATGTAAGGAACTTGGTGCTGGAGTTGGACAGAGCATTACAAACAACATAAATAAAATAGAAGCTGCATCTAAAGGCGTGGCAAAATTTGACAAGAGCCAACTGGAAACGCCTGGCGGTGATGGAATGCTAAGGGCCTCAATGGGTATGATGTTTGATATTGAAAAA
>CALABN010000279.1 GCA_937885735.1 uncultured Bacteroidota bacterium
CTTCAAGTTATACAAGATGAAATATCCGATGTCATTTCCATCTGATTCTGCATACAAATACGTCTTCTCGTATTCATTTTTCTTTTTATAGATAATTCTGGAAATGGACATGTACTCCATCAACCAATACCCCTCTTTTAGCATATACCAGTAGAATATTGCACGCGCAGTTCTACCGTTTCCATCGACAAATGGATGCATGTAGGCTATCATAAAATGGAGGATGATTCCTTTTATGATGGGATGCACAAATAGCTCACCTCCCTTAGCATTGAAATAGTCACAAAAGACTTTCACAAATGATGGTATTTCAGCATACGATGGTGGAGTGTGCACGACTTCATTATTTGTGTCGTCAACTACCACCACATTGTCATTGTCCCTAAACTTTCCACAATCCTGAGGGTTGCCAAGAGTTTTTTCGGTCATGAGCGAATGTATGTGAAGCAACGCCTCTTCAGTCAACGTTTCATGTTTGTGTTCAGATATGTAGCAAATTGTGTTATAATTGTTCAATATCATCTGTTGGGCCTTGTCCTTTGGTTTTGACCCTTTCCTTAACATTTCTTTGGCAACTTTCCTGGTAGTGGATGCTCCTTCCATTTGACTGGAGGCAATCGCCTCTTCCATCAGCGAACTAATCAAATATTTATGCTTGTCTTCTGATTGCAAAAGTGAATTGTTGCCTAAAACACCACCGAAATTCAAGTCGAATTCATGACAAAGACTTTGCATTTTGTTTGTCAGGCCAAAATGTATCTGATATTTCTGCCATTCTGTTATTTCTTTGATTTGAAGCAATCTGTCAAGTTTCACTCGCATCCACAGCTTTTCTGGACTGCAACCGTCTGGACTTTTTTTATATTTGACCTTGTTCCAATACAAATATTCTTCGTTGATAGTGCGCACAAACGACCACAATTCCTTACTCTCACTAAGAGTCAGAAACTGTTCTGTCATTTCTAATTTAGAAAAATGTGGAGCAATTTCAATCATATCGTAAGTATTGTAATTCTTTCCAATTTTTACAAAATTAGAAAGAATTGGAATGTTTTCCAAGAAAATGGAAGAAATCCATAATTTGTACCCCAACTCCTAAAACACATTCCTTGTGCTGTGGCCACAATTTCGGCGTTGCAGGAAGGGGCGGGAGTGAGGCGCTAGTCGTTGTATTTCTTGAAATTCTCGGCTTGTTCAAGCACTTCCTTGTAAACTTCATCGTTGGTTACGGGAGGATAACCGTGTTCGGCAAGGACAACAATCAAGTCCATTTTCAGTTCTGCTTTTATGTCGTCGCGTCGTGACCAGTCGGTGTATTTTGATTTGTCGTCAACAATTGCCTTTATTGCTTCTGATAATTTAATCAGTTTGCATTCAGGATATTCAAATCCGAATTTTTTGGCAATGGCTTTGAGTATGTCATAGAAAGCCTTTTCTTCGTATGTTATGCCTAATTGCCTGAACGATTGTTTTTCCTTGTTGATTTCTTTTAGCAATTCTGCCATTTTGTTGGCCACCTCGGTAATGACTTCGTCGGCAAATATGGCGCTGTCGCTACGGTCGTTGTAGCGAAGTACAAGGGCGTTCAGCCGTTCGGAGAAATCGATGCCTTTTATCTTGTTCACCTTTTTGAAATCGGTGATAACCATTTTCAGCAGGCGTTCCATCAACTTGATTTTTGTATTCGGTAGATTCAGTTTTGACAGTCGTTCCATGTATTCTTCGCTGAATACATCAAGATGCTCTTTGTCGTTGCCAAGTTGAATTATCTCCTTTACGCCTTCCGATTGAATGGCATCTTCAATCATCTTGCCTACAATTCGGTTCATTTGCGAAGCATCGGGCGTGTCGCCTTTGGTTAGTTTGAAGATGATGGAACGCACTCCACAGAAAAAATGGATGTCGTCTCGTTCCTGAACGCTTATATCGTCGCTGTTGCAGCAAAGGTTGAATGCCGATTTCAGTTTTCGGGAGTGTCCCATGAACTGATTTTCAGATTCCTTGGTTTTTAGGATGAATTCTGCGCCTTTGTTCAGGCATTCCAGTTGTTGCAGTGGCGTTCCTGTTGTGAATGCTGTATAATCGTATTTGGCAAACATTCGGCGTATAATGTCAAGTTCGTCCTTAACCATGGTGACAGATTGCTCTGACGTTTCCACGGAATCTTTGTCGGTATCGTTGTTGGCGTATTTTTTCAGTGCCTCGTTCAAGTGGGTCTTTATGCCGATGTAATCAACCACAAGACCTTTCTCCTTGCCAGGATATACACGGTTTACTCGTGAAATTGTCTGAATCAGAGTGTGTTGCTGCAATGGCTTGTCTATGTACATTGTGTCGAGGCAAGGAACATCAAAGCCTGTAATCCACATATCCACCACAATGGCTATCTTGAAATTGGATTTCGGATTTTTGAATTGGACATCCAGACGTTTTCTGTCCTCGTCAGTTCCAAGCATTTCGTATAATTCCGGGGCGTCGTCCTTGCTGCGAGTCATCACCATTTTGATTCTCTCGATTGGCAATTGTCTTTTGTCGCCATATAACGATATGGGTTCTGCCGCAATTGATTGCAGCAGAGTCGTATGTCCGTACGTCTCTGCATAATCATGTGTTTCCACGACATTGTCCTCATATTGTTTTTCGTTCCATTCAGGGCGCAGCGCAATTATCTTCTTGAATAGTTCATAGGCAATTTTACGGTTAGAGCAGACGAACATAGCCTTGCCTTCAACCGTAGAGCCTTCTTCGACACGTTTTTCGTAATGGGCGATGAAATCCTCGGCAACAGCCTGAAGGCGGTCGGGGTCACCAAGAATGCGTTCCATTTTTGTCACTGCACGCTTGCTTTCCTCTATCTGGTACTCGTTGGCTCCTTCGTTGGCGCATTGGTTGTAATAGTCTTCTATTTCCTTCAGTTTGGCATTGTCGAGCAATACTTTTGCCGCACGGCCTTCATATACAATGCGTTTGGTTATGCCGTCGGCAACGGATTCTGTCATTGTGTAGGCGTCGACAACAGGACCGAACACATCTATCGTGGCGTCGATTGGTGTGCCTGTGAATCCCACATAAGTGGCATTTGGAAATGAGTCGTGCAGATATTTCGCAAATCCATAATTGCGGACAATTCCCTTGTCGGTTTGACGGACACTCTGTTGCAAGTTTGTCTGCGAACGGTGTGCCTCGTCGGAAATGCAGATTATGTTTGCCCTGTCGGACAGCAGCTGCATGTCTTCCGAAAACTTCTGAATGGTTGTAAGGAACACGCCTCCGCTGGTACGGCTACCCAGTAGTTCGCGCAGTTGCGTGCGGCTTTCCACCTCCACAACGCAATCGTCGCCTATGAATGTCTTTGCCTTGCCAAACTGTTCCGACAATTGCGTGTCCAGGTCGGTTCTGTCGGTTATCAGCACAACGGTTGGGCTGGCAAACGCGCGGCTGCGCATCAGCAAACGAGTCAGGAAAAGCATTGTGTAACTCTTTCCGCAACCTGTCGCGCCAAAATATGTTCCGCCCTTTCCGTCGCCGTTGCCATTCATTTTGCTGTGTCGCATTATGTTGTTGAACAACTTATGTGTGGCGAAGTATTGCGGATAGCGGCACACTATCTTCATCTCGCTTTTCGATGAATCGGGAATAAAGACAAAGTCCTTGATTACGCTCAACAGGTTCTCCTTGCGGAACAGCCCGTGAACCATTGTGTACAATGAATTGATGCCTACGGTTTCCTCTGAAGTGTCGTCTGCCTTGTTCCAAGAATAGAAGAATTCATACGGTGTGAACAGTGAACCGTATTTGTTGTTGACACCATCGCTGATGACCACAAATGCGTTGTATTTGAATAGTTCGGGAATGTCTCGGCGGTAGCGAATGGTCAGTTGTTCAAAGGCATTGTGGATGGTTGTCTCCTCCTTCACGGCGCTTTTGAATTCAAGAACCACCAGCGGCAATCCGTTCATAAAGACTATTGCATCAGGAATGCGTTTTTCGGTTCCCTGAATTTCCAATTGATTGACAATGCGGAAAATGTTGTTTTCAGAATGTTCAAAATCAATGGGTTGTATGAACAATGGCTGTAATGTGTGGTCGTCGCGCTGAATGGCAAAACCTTCGGTTATCAGGCGGAATGTGCTCACATTGTTGTCGTACACCGAATTGCCTGAATTGGCGGAGAGGTGTGCAATTGCCTGCTCCACCTCCAGAGAGGTGATGTCGGCATGGCGTTTCTTCAGAAA
>CALABN010000280.1 GCA_937885735.1 uncultured Bacteroidota bacterium
CTCATCATCCCCTCGAAGTAGTCGCAGTACGGCACGGCCGCGTCATGTCCCGTCTCGCTGCCGCAAACGAGGCCGAACTCGCCAGAGACGAGGTCCAGCAGCCGCATCTTCCATTCACGGCTCTCGGTGCGCGTCATCGGATGGTCCGGATGGTGGCACTCGAACCAGTCCGTCGCCGTCACCGTGTCGATGAAGCGCGTGTCGTAGGGACGGTGCGCCAGTTCCTCCGAAATGCGCGCGCGCGCATACGGCACGGCCCGCGCGTCGCAGATCATCGCCAGCGCCAGACGGTTCGTCCCGTCCTTCGCCCGCTCGCGCCAGCCGCGGCGCCAGTCGTTGGACGTCGGGCCCGCCCAGTTGATGTCCTGCGGAAAGGCCGCCTCGACGAGCGTCGGCAGGACGCGCGCGTATTCGCCCTTGCGCGCGGGGTCCATCACGTCCTGATAGACGTCGTAACGTCCGACGAGCACGCCGGGAATCTCCCGCAGTTCGCGCACTTCGCGGTCCGAGCCGCCGGAACTCCAGAGAATGCGGTCGAAGCCGGCCGCCACCAGTTCCCGCGCAAACGCCGCGCGGTCCGTTCGCCCCGCGTCCTGCAGCCAGAAATTCGCCGCCCCCGGCAGCTTCAGCACGTGCGGACGCCGCTTGGCCTTCTCCTGCAATTCGTTAGGCGTGAGTTTGAATTCGTCGCACAGGCTGGCACGATAGTCGGACTTTTCGCCACGCGCCAATTCTGAAATGGCACGCAGGATACGCTCGCGCATCTCGGTTGTCGACTTGTTTGTAAAAGTAACGGCCAGAATATGCTTGAAACTGTTTTCGTTCTTGAAAGCCAGTTTCAGATACTCGCCTGTCAATGCGTGAGTCTTGCCTGAACCTGCCGATGCCTTGTAAATGTTGAGAATTTCAGGCTCGCTCATTTGCACAATACTATCTTGAAGACCATTTCGCGAAGCAAATCGGCATCATCTACGGCTGGCGCGTCAATGCCTTTCGAGTATGCGTCGTATTCACGCAAGATGCTGATTACCTGTGCGCATTGCGACATTGAATAGTTGCGCCCCGCCAATTGGTAATCGGACAAGAAGAACGGGCTCACCTTCATTGCGGAAGCCAGTTCGGCATTGCTTGCGCCACGCATACTGCTCATAATCATTATCTTGGTAAAAAATCCGTAAAGTACGGCAATGTCAGGTATGATGCTGTGCCTTGGCATCGCGCCCATATGCTTGGCTATCAGCGCCGACTTGTACACGTCGCGCGCACCAATGGCCTTTTGAAGTTCGAAAACGTTGAAATCCTTGCTGATGCCCACATTGCGCTCAACGTCGGCAGTGGTGATTTTTCCACCCTCGCCAACGGCAACCTTCAACTTGTCGAGTTCCATAACTATGGTCGAGAGGTTGTTGCCCAAATGCGACGCCATTATTTCAGATGCGTTTGGCTCTATCTGTAGGTTGCGGTCATTCAGATAATCGGTTATCCAACGTCCTATCTGATTATCGTACAATGGTTTTGACTCGAACAAAACGTGGTTGGCGTCCAAATATTTGGTCAATTTCTTTCGAGAGTCGAGTTTCTTGCCTTTGTAGGCAATCACAAGCACCGTCTGCTTTTGCGGATTCTCGGCATAAAGCGCAAACGGGTCAACCTTGCCCTCGCCTGCACCGTCAAGACCTTTGACATTCTGCGCTTCCTTAACTATCACCAAGTTATATTCCGACATCATCGGGAAACGCTTGGCCGTGTTTATTATCTGTCCCAAATCGACATCAGCACCATATACAACTGTTTGATTGAAAGCCTTTTCATCTTCCTTTAGAAGATTCTTTTCTATATAGTCGGTTATCACATCAATGAAATACGGTTCCTCGCCCATAAGGAAATAAACGGGCTTGAACTTTCGCTCCTTCAGGTCGCGCATTATCTGTTCGAATGTCTGCATAAAACTCTGTATTTCAAATTTGTATAGATAAAAGATATCAACGGCGCCAAAAGCGCAACAAATGTCAAAGATAAATTTTATGCCGATAAATGTCAATCGGTGGGCGTCACTTGCCCAAATATTTTCTCACCATCTCGGCGTTATCGACGCTGTGGGTATCGATTTCGAGCAAGGCGCATTTTTCGGCCTCGATGAATTTCTGCCATTGGATATCCAATTCATCTGCACTGCCTGCCTTGAAATGCTGGACTCCGAAAGCCTGACAAATGCCTTGTGCGCTGAAGTATAGCGGTGTTGTGAAATACTCGGCGCAAGTGGTGTCCTTGATATAGTTGAGCACGCTGAATATGTTGCCACTGCCATTGCTGAACAGGACAACCTTTAGATTTTTGCGCAACAGGCTGTTATAAAAGCAATTGCTGTCGTAAAAGAAACCGACGTCGCCTGTTATTGCAAGCACAGTGCTGTCGGTCACCAACGAGGCTCCACCTGCCGTCGAGAGGCAACCATCGATTCCGCTTGTGCCACGATTGCTGTAGTAATCGGCATTTGGCAACTTGCCGTAAAGTTCAGCGTAACGTATTGGTGTGCTGTTAGATATATGAAGAATGACCCTTTCGGCGGACTGCATCAATTTTCCGTAAATGAAATTGTGTGCATAGAAATCGCACCACGGCAGATTCTCAACATACTGACTATGACGCATTTGTGCATCGGCGTATGCCAAAGACCACAATTGCTTGTATGCGCAATTCTTTGCATCACAATTATTTATCAAGAATTCGACAAAACTGCGGGCGTCGGCTACAATCTTGTCGGTAAGGCAACGGTAGGTGTCAACCGGCATTGGATTGAGGTCAACGTCAATGTGGCGCTGTGGCTTGTTTCGGCGCAGAAACATCTTCAATTCCTTTGATATAATGGCATTGCCCAAAGTGATTAGCAAATCGGGTCGGAAATTTTCTTCGTTTTCCTTTGGCATCCAGGCAATTACATTTTCGGGCGTACCAACCGTGCACGAATCAATGTTCGACGTCGGCGGTGCCACCACAACGCAATTCCTTTCACCTGCAAGTTGCGACAAAAGGCTGTCCAATTGCTTGTCAGGCAGATTGATGCCCACAACAACCATAATTTTTTCGGCATCGTTCCAAATGGCTGGAACATTGTCGAAAGTGTCGCAACGTGGCATCGTTGGGCAGAAATCGCGCAAGGGCGAATCGTCAACCTCCGTCTGCCCGTAAAGCGGATTGTCGAGCGGAACGTTTATGTGCGCTGGGCCTAACGGGAATTTTGCAAAACTGTCGACAAAATTGGCGAGCATCTTTTCGGACTGCGCCAATGAGCCGTCGGCCGACTCGTCGGGCAAAGAGCACGACAATTTTATGTAGTTGGCGTAAATTCCTGCCTGATGAATTGTCTGCCCGTCTTCCTGGTCAATCCATTCGCTCGGACGGTCGGCGGTTATGGCAATCAGCGGAACTTCCTGATAATAAGCCTCGGCGATCGCTGGCGCATAATTGAGCACAGCCGTTCCCGACGTGCAAATCATAGCCACTGGCTGGCGCAACTGCCTGGCCATACCCAAGGCGTAGTATGATGCGCTACGCTCGTCGATTATTGAAAAGCATCGGAACTGCGGATTGCCCGTAAACGCAATTATGAGTGGCGCGTTGCGCGAACCTGGCGACACAACAACGTGGCGCACACCTGCCTGAAGCAGTCTCTCAACTATCAGATTTACAATTTGTTTGTCTGAAGAAATATGACTCGACATCGACTTTTGCTATTTTTTTATAAAGCGTAGCAAGTTAGCCAATTTTAGTTCAGTTTCGACCCATTCGTTTTCAGGATTTGAATCTGCCGTTATTCCGCCTCCTGCATATATCAACATCCCGTCGTCAAAAGCCTGGAAGCAACGGATATTGACGTATAGCATTGATTCTGACTGGCTTATTGGGCCCACAAATCCCGAATAGTACTGACGGCTGTAACCTTCAATCTCTTTCAGTGCCTGACGCGCCATCGATACTGGCAGACCGCATATTGCAGGTGTAGGATGCAAACTTGCGACAAAAGCGCCGACTCTGCCTCTTATGTTGCTGATATCCAAATCGAAATCGGTGCGCAAATGTGCCAACGGACCCGTTTTGGCCGTATATGTTTCCGATTGGCGGAATTCAACATTATTGTTCTTCAGAACCTCGCGGATATGCCTTGCAACCAATTGCTGTTCAGTCTTTTCCTTCTGGCTCCAATTGATATTGCAGGCTGGTTGCGTTCCTGCCAAGGCAACAGTTGAACCGACATTGCCGTTTGCCGAAAACAACAGTTCGGGCGATGCTCCCGACCAATAGCCAATTTGTGGTATATAAACCTGATATACAAACGCTTCGGGATATTCATCGCATAGTGTTCCGAACAATAACGGCCCGTCTGGCATTCTGAACTGGCTGAACCACTGACAGCGACTCAAAACCACTTTGGGCATTTCACTGCCAATACGTTGCAACAGCAAGCCTAATTTATGGATGTATGATTCTCGGGTGGCGCAATGGCCTGCCATCTCCAAGCCTTTATGTTGCCTATGCGACATATCGGTCAGCGAGACCTCCTGCTTGTCGGGGAGAATAAAAATCGGGCAATCGGCACTCCACTCAAACGGAGCAAACACGAAGCCATCAAAATCATCTTGAATCTGCTGACATTCAACAATTTCGTTCTTATGGCAATAAACCGATTCAATGTCTTTTGAATTCGGTCGGCGCCAAACCGCAAAAGCATAATCGCTGTTGAGCAACCTTGCGAAGAAACCGCTGTCGTAACCGTCAGATTTCACTTTTTAAGATTGATAACAAAGTTTGTCATACGTGTAACATTCACCAATTTGCCCTGACTGTTGCGAATCTTGATCTCGCAGACGTGCGTTGTCCGCCCTTTATGCAACAGAGTGGCGCGTGCGGTGACAGTCCCCGTCGCAGGCGCCAAATGGTTTCCGTTTATTTCGAGTCCGCGGACGTCCTGTGTCTCGGCATCGACATTTATGTATGAAAGGCAACTGCCTACCGACTCGGCCAAGG
>CALABN010000281.1 GCA_937885735.1 uncultured Bacteroidota bacterium
GGCTGTGCCGTGTCCCTGTACGTCGAAGGTGACGAGATAGTCCTTGTTTGTCCAGAAGGCGTACAAGGTTACGGTTGCTTCGTTTATTGATGTGAGATTCTTTACGAGCTGCTCATCATAATACGCAATATCTCCTTCGGATGTTTCTGCCCAGCCGGCGAATTTGAGATTACCGTTTGTGAAGGTGTTGGCTCTCAGGTTCTGTTCTTCATCGTAGGTGAAGGTCTGGTCTGCCATTGTGCCTTCGCCGCCGTTTGAATTGAAATGAAGCGTGTGTTGCATCATGAATCCATCGCTTGTTTTCTTGTAGAGTTGAATGGCTTTTTGTTCGGTGTATGACGATGATTTGTAATAGCGGAAACGATTTTGGTTACTTGCTGAATTGTATCTTAGATAGGAACCGCCAGAACTGATAATGTTGATGTTGTTATTGTTATAATCTATTGAATTTGAGTAAATTGTAGATTGAGAAGATGATAAGTTGTTTGAATTTGATGTGTTTCCGATATAATAGCCGCTGGCACTTTTAATTGAGTAGCCGCCTTCTGTGGGCGCAATGGTGAATTTTGCGGCATTGGTTGTTTCATTTGCCGTAATAGTCTCATTTTCAATGTTGACAGTAATGTAGTTGTTTACATCATCCAATGTCGTCAAACCGCCGTTAAATGCCACGTTTTCATCTTCGCAAACGATGATATATTCGCCGCTCCATTCGTTCAATGCGCTGGTGACTTTCTTGTAATCGCCTGAACTAGAGGTGCCTTGTGGGGCGAAAGTGGCAAAGACGGTCACGTTGAAAGCTGGCATTGTGAAACTGTTGCTTGTGACATCAACAGTCGTGTTCTGATTGCCAGTTTTGTAAACGTACCAAGCATAGAGTTCGTATCCATTGGCAGGTTGGGCGCTGAGTGTTATAGAAGTGCCTGACAGGGCGGTTGTTGCGCTGGCAGAAATGGTTCCGTGCGAAGTTGTAGCGAGGTTTATGGTGTATTGTGTTGCATTTTGCTTGAATGTAGCGGAAACGGTCACGGCGAAATCTGGCATCGTGAAGGTGTTGTTGCTGCTTACGGTGACGCTTGTGCTTGGTGAACCGGTTTTGTAGACGATCCAAGTGTCTAATTCATAACCAGATGCAGGGAAAGCGTTCAGAGTGATGGTCTGCCCTTCGTAGGCTGAATTGGCATCGGTGGTTATGCTTCCGTTTGTGCAGGAATTGACCGTGATGTGGTAAGTTGTGCCGCCATGCCAGTTTTCGTCCCAAATCATTCGTGCGTATTCAGGATGGTCAATAAAGGGGTTGCGGTTGTGTTGATAATCTTCATAGATGACATTGTTGCGGTCGATTTCCTTTTGGCTGACGGGGTCTAATTCATTCCAAGTCAGTAACATATCCAAAGCCCATTCTTTTATTTCGGCTTTGTTTGTCATTCCTGATGTTGTCCATCCGGAATCTTCGCCATAATAGCGTGTGCTCATATAGAAAAATGCGCGTGCTATGTCGCCTTTGTACTCATCGATTGGTTCAAATACGGTGCCGGAATAGCCTGATACATTGCTGTTTCCTAATTTTGAACCATTGCGTGATGTCCAAGTGGCAGAACGCACTTCGCCAAACGGATAGTTGGAGCGGCGGTTGTTGACGTAGCCGTCGGTGGGCAAGACGTGGAAGAGGTCGCTTTTCATCGGTGTTTTTTCATTAAACCAGCTTTGTGGCCACAGGTGTTCGCGGTTGTAGCAGTCGCCTTCCTTTTTGTAGGAACCACATTCGTCTTGCCCGAGGTCAAAAAGATAGGGCGTGTTGCCGTTTGGGTTATCGGAATAAATGTCCCAAACCTTGCCGTTGCCGCGGTTGTCGGTTGCCCAATATGCGTCAAGCAAGTTGCTGTATGACACGACTGTATGATTCTTGATGATGTTGTGCAATGCGGCTCTGAGTTCGCTGCCGGTTTTGCCTTCGGCGGTGTTGTAATAGCCGTTTGGAATTTGTGCTATTGCCAATTGCGAAAAAAATATCGCAATGAGCGAAGTACATAATCTTCCGATTCGTGAATTTCTGATATTCATTTTGCCGTGGCTGTTTTCTAAATGATGAATCTATCTGATTCCTCTCTGGTTCAGTGCGTTCTGGTATTTTACCGCATTGCGATTGTGTTCGGTCAAAGTCTTTGCGAAATTGTGATAGCCCGAGAAATCTTCCTTGGCGCAGAAATAGAAATAGTTGTGCTTTTCGGCGTTCAGCACGGCTTTGACTGCCGCAACGGAAGGAATGCAGATTGGACCGGGTGGCAGGCCTATGTATTTATAGGTGTTGTATGGCGATTCGATTTCCTTGTGGACATTCAGCACACGCTTGATGCTGAAATCGCCAATGGCAAAAATCAATGTCGGGTCGGCTTGCAGCAGCCAGTTGCTGTGCAGACGGTTCAGGTAGACGCCCGCAATGCGTGGCATTTCGTCGGTCTTGTTGGTTTCCTTGTCGACAATGGAGGCCAAAATGCTAACTTGAACAGGGGAGAGGCCTTGCTGTTTTGCGGCTTTTTTGCGTTCTTCGTTCCAGAACTTGTTGTATTCCTGCAACATGCGTGAAACAAATGATTCGGCATCAGTGTTCCAGTAAAACTCGTAAGTGTCGGGCAAAAACAAGGCTGGCAATGTGTATTCATTGAAACCTATTTGCTTGACATACTCTGAGTTATGTAACAAATTTGAAATGGAAGCAGAATCGGCTTCGAGCTGCTTGCCGACTTTGCCAGCCAGCATGTCCACGTTGCGCATATAATTAAAGGTGACGTTGACAGGCGACTGCCAACCGCCGCGCAACATGTTCACAAGTTGGTTGTTGCTTATGCCGTTTTGCACGACATAACGGCCAGCCCGAATGTTCGCAGGATATTTTTTCCTGTTGGCAACCCAAATGAAACTGTTTTCGCGAACCAAAAGCCTGTGGCTGTTAAGCGTATCCAAAACCGTATTGAAATCCGAACCTGTCGGAATATAAATCACGGCTTCGTTTTCTTCGGTTGTGTTTTTGACAAAATCAGTCACATTGATAGCTTCGCCGTAATTGATCATCGCCGTTGAACGGAAGCGGAAGTAGTCGCCATATTCGATGGCAACTGGAACAATGTAAACCGGTTCTTCCTTGCCGAATTGCTGGTTCGAATTCAGTGCGATGTGGAAAATGCCTTTGCTCAGGCGCATAAGTGAGTGCTTGGTGCGGTGTGTGCCTTCGGGAAAGATATACAATTCAACGCGGTCGTGGACGACATCAACGGCTTTATCCAATGACTCGTCGTTGTTGCGTACGGCGGCAATACCGTTTCTCATGCGGTAGATGGGCAAAATGCGCATGAAGGTTAGCAACTTGGCTACAAAAGGTTTCTTGAAAATGTCGCCGCGGGCAATGAATACCTTTCTGCGGCGGTTTGATGCTAACAAAACTAGAGCGTCCATCAGTGTGTTACTATGG
>CALABN010000282.1 GCA_937885735.1 uncultured Bacteroidota bacterium
CAAGAAAGAACTGCGAAGCGAACCATAAAGATGCCGATAAAAAACAAAAAGCGCCGAAAAGTTCATATTGCTAATTTTGTTGTATTTATTTTTTTGACGGTGAATTTATAGAACTCACCTTAACCAGAGTGCTCGCATCTTTCGAATCGACAGGCTGTGAGCCTTATGTCGGTTCTCGTTTTTCGCCCGTTTCCACTTGTTTTGTTTGTCAATCAGACAAAGAAATTCGCTTGCAAGACGCTAATCCTGACAATCGTCAACGCGCTTGTGCAAAAGATACGTGTCAATATTCATTGATTGTGGTGTTTTGTTGGGTGTAAAATATTGATTGTCTTAATTGTATGTAAAAATGTACAACTCTTGTGTAAAAAACGGCCAAACCCGTTAAATAGTAAGAAATACATTTTATATTTGAGAGGCTGATTTTCAGCGTGTGAAAATCGGATAATTTTTAAAACAAACGTTTGCTCTATAGCAGACACAACACAACTAATACTTATTAATAATGAAGAGGATTTTAATTGCTTTGGGTGCTTTGGCTATGGTTGCCTGCTCATCCAAACCACAACTTCCGCTTGCCGACAAGGCAAACTTTGCAAAGGAAGTAGATGGTAAAATGGTGGAACTTTACACAATTAAGAACGATGCAGGAATGACTGCACAAATCACCAACTTTGGTGGCCGTATTGTCAATCTTTTTGTACCTGACAAGAATGGCGATTTCAAAGACGTTGTTATGGGTTTTGCAACTCTTGACGAGTACCAGAAGTCAGCTGACGGCGCATACTTTGGAGCTTTGATTGGCCGTTACGGCAACCGTATCGGTGGTGCTTCATTCACACTTAACGACAGCACTTACCAAGTTGACAGAAACGATGGCCTCAATTCTTTGCACGGTGGTCAAAAAGGCTACTTCTATCAGGTTTTGGACGGCAAGCAAGTCAGCGACAGCGTTGTTGAACTTACTTACCTTTCACAAGATGGTGAAGCAGGTTTCCCTGGCAACTTGAATGTAAAGGTTGTTTACACAATCACCAAGTGCAACGCAATCAAGATTGAGTATTTTGCAGAAACTGACAAACCAACTGTCTGCAACTTGACCAACCACTCATTCTTCAACCTTTCAGGCGACGCTTCAACAAGCATCCTTGACCACATCTTGACTATCAATGCTGACCAATACACACCAGTTGATTCAACCTTGATTACAACAGGCGAATTGGCATCTCTTGACAGCACTGCACTTGATTTCCGTACACCAACTGCTGTTGGCGACCGCATCGAACAAGTCCGCGGTGGATATGACCACAACTATGTTCTTAACCAAGACAAGAAATGTGGCAAGTGCGGTTTGACTTTGGGCGCTTCTCTTACCAGCCCAGTTTCAGGCATAACAATGAATGTTTTGACTAACGAACCTGGTATCCAATTCTATGCAGGAAACTTCATCTCTGGCAAGGAAACTGGCAAGTACGGTCAACTTTACGGACGCCGTTGCGCATTGTGCCTTGAAACACAACACTTCCCAGATAGTCCAAACAAGGAAAACTTCCCTTCAGTGGTTTTGAATCCCGGTGAGAAGTATTACAGCGTTTGCGTTTACCAATTCTGCAACAAGGAATGTGGCAAGACTTGTGACAAGGCTTGCAGCAAGAAGGCAGAATGCAACGAATAATCTACAGACAATAAAAAAATCATAACAGTGCGGATTATCCGTACATAACATAATTAAAATGAACAATACAAGTATTTTAGAAAGTTTGAGCAACAATGGATTTGCATTTGCCGACTATGCGGTTTTTGCAGTTTACATTTTAATCCTTGTTTGCTGCGGTGTGTTCATCCCGAAGTGGATGGCAAAGAAAAAAGGTGCCAACGGCGCTGAAAACTCAAAGGATTACTTCTTGGCAGGCAATACTTTGACTTGGTGGGCAGTTGGTGCATCGCTTATCGCTGCTAACATTTCAGCAGAGCAATTTATTGGAATGTCTGGTTCGGCTTATGCATCAGGTATTGCAATCGCTGCTTACGAACTTATGGCCGCTGCAACATTGCTTGTTGTTGCCAAGTTCTTGTTGCCAGTGATGATTAAGAAGAACATCTTTACAATTCCTCAATTCTTGAGCGACCGCTACAATTGGGGCGTTGGATTGGCATTCTCAACATTCTGGTTGTTCTTGTATGTGTTCATCAACCTTACATCAGTTGCTTGGCTTGGCGCCTTGGCTATCAAGCAGATCCTAGGCTTGCCGACAATCATCGGATTTATGGGAATGGATATGACATTGCTTACAATCATATTGATATTGTTCCTTATCGCAGGTGCATATTCAATATACGGCGGTTTGGCATCTGTTGCCTGGACCGACGTTATGCAAGTGACATTCCTTGTTGGTGGCGGCTTGGTAACTGCATACTTCACTTTGGACGCAATTGCTCCACTTTTGGGTGCCGATGGCGCAGTATCAGCATTGGGAGCTGTTATGGACAAGCTTGCCGCTAATCCTGCCGATAAGCACTTTAACTTGGTAGTTGACCGCAATGTGGCAACTTATCCAAACATTACTGACGACCCATACTTTACAATTCCTGGTATCGCAGTTATTGTTGGTGCCCTTTGGCTTACTAACATTGGCTATTGGGGTTTCAACCAATATATTATCCAAAAAGGTTTGGCTGCAAAGAGCCTTGACGAAGCAAAGAAAGGCTTGCTGTTTGCCGCATTCCTGAAGATTTTGATTCCATTCATCGTATGTATCCCAGGTGTATGCGCATTCCTTATTTGGAACAATCCAGACTTGGTAGGACAGATGAATATTGCTGGCGAAATAACCCGTTCAGACGATGCTTATCCATTCTTGATTCGCAACTTTACGCCAGTTGTTGTTAAAGGTCTGTCATTTGCCGCATTGACAGCTGCCGTAATTTCTTCGTTGGCTTCAATGTTCAACTCTACATCAACAATCTTTACAATGGACGTTTACAAGAAGTTCATCAACAAGGATGCTTCAGAAAAGAAACTTGTAAATGTTGGTCGTGTTACTTCAGTCATTGCATTGGTTCTTGCTTTGGTTGCAGTATATCCTATTATGGGTGGTGCCGCCCAGGCATTCCAGATCATACAGGAATATTCAGGATTTGTTTATCCAGGTGTCGTATGTATCTTCGGTCTCGGCTTGCTTTGGAAACGTTCGTCAGGTCCTGCCGCAGTTGTCGCTGCAATTGGCACATTCTTCTTCAGCATCTTGTTCAAGTTCATTATGCCTGAAACGCCATTCTTGCTCCGTATGGGCTATGTATTTATGGTGTTGGTGGTTTTGTTTGTCGGCATATCGTTGTTGTGCAACAAGAAGAACGAAGTTGCCGCTGTCGCAATGACGGAAGATACCGTAAAGACTCAATTGACCTGGAGCAACATCTTGCTTGGCTCAGGTGCTTTGTGCCTGATTCTTGGCATACTGCAATTGGTTGTTAAGATTGAAGTGCTTCAAATCTATGGTTTCGAGGCAATCTTCTTCCTTGCTGCAATGTTGCTTGTACTTGGATTCTACTTGCGTTCAAATGCTTTGGACAAAGTTCAGGACCACAAGGCTGTCGATGCAGACTTGAGCCTGTTCCATACTGACAAGGTGTTCAATATTGGTGCTTTGGCCGTAATTGCTATCTTGGCTATTCTGTATATTGCCTTATGGTAATATATAGTTACAAATAAGATTTTTAGACGCTATTGCCGATGAGTTTTCATCGGCAATAGTAGTATTATGGAATATGTTTTTTTATTAATTTACAAGCCCGATGCTTAAGTTCGTGTCGGGATTTATTGAAAAATGATATGTTAGAAGAATTAAAGGAGAAAGTATTTAAGGCTAACCTTGATCTACTCAAGCAAGGCCTTGTGATTTTCACTTGGGGAAACGTCTCTGGTATCGATCGTGAGAAAGGCCTTGTAGTTATCAAACCTTCGGGAGTCGATTATGATGCAATGAAGGCTTCCGATATGGTTGTCGTTGACCTTAACACAGGCAAAGTGGTTGAAGGAGATCTGAACCCTTCATCGGACACGCCGACACATCTGGTTCTTTACCGTGCATTCCCGAATATCAAGGGCGTAGTGCATACACATTCAACTTATGCGACAGCATTTGCCCAGGCAGGACAGGACATACCAAACATTGGTACAACTCACGCCGACTACTTCTACAAGGCCATTCCTTGCACTCGCGATATGACGAAAGAAGAAGTTGAGGGCCAATACGAACTTGAAACAGGTAATGTCATTGTTGATGAGATACTTAATATCCGTAAGATTAATCCTGACCATACGCCAGCAGTGCTTGTCAAGAACCACGGACCATTCTCTTGGGGTACTTCGCCCGACAATGCGGTTTACAATGCAAAAGTTATGGAACAATGTGCAAAGATGGCATTCATCAGTTTCAGTATCAATCCATTGACAACGATGAACCCACTTCTGGTTGAAAAACACTACAACAGAAAACACGGGCCTAATGCGTATTACGGACAAAAAAAACACTAACGTGTTTTTAATTGATAATTGACAATTGATGATGGATAATTGTTGGCCACAATGAAGGATAATGTTGTTAAGGACAAAAGTTTTGAATTTTCAGTAAGGATAGTAAACCTATACAGATACTTGACTGCAGAAAAACAAGAATATGTTATGTCTAAACAAGTCTTTCGTAGTGGCACTAGCATAGGAGCCAATATTTGCGAAGCGGTTCAAGGAATTAGTACTGCAGATTTTGTGGCTAAACTATCAATTTCATTGAAAGAAGCTAGTGAAACTGATTATTGGCTTCGCTTGTTGCATAGGACAGGATATATTGAAGATGAACAGTTTGATAGTATCATAAAAGATTGTCAAGAGCTAATTAAATTGTTAATTGTCATAATAAAAAAGACAAAAGAAAATATAAATAACACAGATAATGACAAATGACAACGGTGTCTGACTATAAAGGAATGACATAAAAATTTATCCATTGTCAATTATCCATTATCAATTAAATTTTAAAACTATGTTTGAAAATTTGGAACTCTGGTGGGTGACTGGTGCACAGTTGCTCTATGGTGGCGATGCTGTTGTCGCAGTTGATGGCCACTCAAAAGAAATGGTAGAAGGTTTGAACAAGAGTGGTGTCATTCCAATCAATATCGTTTATAAAGGCACGGCTAACTCGTCAAAAGAAGTTGAAGACGTTATGTTGGCCGCCAATAATGATTCGAAATGCGCGGGCATCATAACTTGGATGCATACTTTCTCGCCTGCAAAAATGTGGATAAAAGGTCTGCAGGCACTAAATAAACCTTTGCTCCATTTCCATACTCAGTACAACGCCGAAATTCCTTGGAGCACAATGGATATGGACTTTATGAACCTGAACCAGTCCGCTCACGGTGACATTGAGTTCGGCCATATTTGCACCCGTATGCGCGTACGCAGAAAAGTGGTTGTCGGCTATTGGAAAAGCAAGGAGGCTCAGGAAAAAATCGCAGTTTGGGCACGTGCGGCCGCCGCTGCCGCTGACGCACACAACGTACGTTGCTTAATGTTTGGCATGAACATGAACAACGTCGCTGTTACCGATGGCGATCGTGTTGAATTTGAGCAACGACTAGGTTATCATGTTGACTATTACCCAGTTTCTTCTTTGATGGAATACTACAAAAAAGTAACTGATAAGGAAGTTGAGGAACTTGTCGAAGAATACAAAAAACTTTACACAATAAAAATTGACGAATCAGGTGAGAAGGTTTACTGGGAAAAGGTTAGAAACTCAGCAAAAGCAGAAATCGCCATCCGTCGAGTTCTTAAGGATGAAAACGCAACAGCATTTACTACCAACTTCGACGACCTTGGCGGTGCTGATATCGATGATCCAAACTTCTTGGGATTCGACCAAATTCCTGGACTTGCTTCTCAGCGCTTGATGGTTGAAGGTATCGGCTTCGGTGCAGAGGGTGACTGGAAAACTGCTTGCTTGTACCGTTCGCTGTGGGTTATGAATCAGGGACTAGCCAAAGGATGCTCATTCCTTGAGGACTACACCCTTAACTTTGCTGCCGACTGCACTTCGAGTCTTCAGAGCCATATGCTTGAAGTTTGCCCGCTTATTTCTACCGACAAACCTAAACTTGAAGTCCATTTCCTTGGAATCGGCATCCGCAAGCAGCAGACAGCACGTCTTGTGTTTACTTCAAAGACAGGTAGCGGCATAAAGGCTACAGTCGTCGATCTCGGCAATCGTTTCCGATTGATTACCAGCGAAGTCGAGTGCGTCGAGCCGAAACCTATGCCAAAACTTCCTGTCGCATCTGCTCTCTGGGTTCCGCAGCCTACATTTGAAATTGGCGCTGGTGCTTGGATTCTTGCTGGCGGCACTCACCACAGCGCATTCTCGTACGACATCACTGCAGAATATTGGGAAGATTTCGCCGAGATGGTTGGCATTGAGTATGTCAACATCGATAAGAATACAACAATCAGTGGCTTCAAGCAACAACTTCGAAACAACGAAGTTTACTATATGCTGAACAAGGCACTTCTTTAATGATAAATCAGTTTAAAATTTTCGGGCAGACAACACCGACACCGTAGATTGTTTCAATAATTGATGTCTCAGGCTCTGTGTTGCCTGCGCGATTAAAACATAAACCTAATGAATACAAAAGATTTTATTGAATCAGGCAAGGCAGTTCTTGGAATAGAATTCGGCTCTACACGTATCAAGGCTGTTCTTATAGATGAAAATAACAAGCCAATTGCTCAAGGAAGCCATTCTTGGGAAAATCAACTTGTTGACGGACTGTGGACATATTCGATTGACGCAATCTGGACAGGTCTTCAAGATTGTTATTCAGATCTTTGCAAAGATGTAAAAAAACAATATGGCTGCGACATCACAAAACTAGCAGCTATAGGCATCAGCGCAATGATGCACGGCTATATGGCATTCAACTCGAATGATGAAATCCTTGTGCCGTTCCGTACTTGGCGTAATACCAATACAGGCGCAGCGGCTGCCGAACTGTCAAAACTCTTCAACTACAATATCCCGCTTCGCTGGAGCATTTCGCACCTTTATCAGTGCATCCTGAACAATGATGCTCACGTTAAGGACATCAAGTTCCAGACAACTTTGGCGGGTTACATACATTGGCAACTTACTGGCGAAAAGGTGCTTGGCGTAGGTGACGCTTCTGGCATGATACCTGTTGACCCACAGACAAAGACATATAATGCCGAGATGGTTGACAAGTTCAACAAGCTGATTGCCCCTAAGGGATACAACTGGACTTTGCTCGACATCTTCCCGAAAGTGCTTGTCGCTGGCGAGAAGGCGGGCGTTCTTACTGCTGAAGGAGCAAAGAAACTCGATGTGTCAGGAAAACTTCAGGCAGGCATTCCTTTCTGTGCGCCAGAAGGTGACGCAGGTACAGGCATGGTGGCGACAAATGCAGTAAAACAGCGCACTGGTAATGTTTCTGCTGGCACATCGTCGTTCTCAATGATTGTGCTGGAAAAAGACTTGTCTAAACCTTACGAGCCTATCGATATGGTTACCACGCCTGATGGCAGTCTTGTCGCTATGGTTCACTGCAACAATTGCACATCTGACCTTAATGCTTGGGTTGGACTGTTCAAGGAGTCGCTTGAGTTGATGGGTCATAAAGTGGATATGGATGAACTTTACGGCAAGCTTTACAATAACGCTCTTGCTGGCGATGCCGATTGTGGTGGTCTTTTGGCGTACAACTACATTTCGGGCGAGCCTGTCGCTGATTCAAGCCTTACAGAAGGACGGCCAATGTTTGTCCGTTCAGCAAACGACAAGTTTAATCTTGCCAACTTTATGCGTGTGCATCTGTATGGTTCTATTGGCGTGCTGAAACTTGGCAACGACATTCTTCTTAATGAGGAAAAAATAAAGATTGACCGCATCACAGGCCACGGCGGACTGTTCAAGACAAAAGGCGTCGGACAGCGTGTGCTTGCGGCAGCTTTGAACTCGCCTATATCTGTAATGGAGACAGCAGGCGAGGGCGGAGCTTGGGGCATCGCGCTTCTTGCTGCCTATGTTGTCAATAACGACAAGAAACAGAATCTTGCAGATTATCTTGACAGCAAGGTTTTTGCAGGCAATACTGGTGTGTCAATAGCACCTACTAAGGAAGACGTTGAAGGTTTCAACAAATATATTGAAACTTACAAGGCAGGTCTTGCAATAGAGAAAGCTGCTGTTGCAAGCAAAAAGTAGAATTCTGTCATACTCTAAATTATCAAACGGACAAGACATTTGCCTTGTCCGTTTTTTTTTCACTCATTCATCTATCTGCAAACCTTGTGTTTTTGCGTTATATATTGTTTGTCAAGTATTTCAGTGAATTTTATTCGTTTGTAGAATCTGCCAATATGAAACGAGCGAATGAACTTTTCCATCCGCTCGTTTGCCGTTAAATCATTAATGCAACCGCATCAATAAAATGCTTACTTCTTGTACCCGCATTTTGGACAGACACCATTCTCGTTCATGGCTATGCCACAAAGCGGGCAACGGTCGACAGTCCTGTTTACTTCGTATTCCTGGCAGGCCATATTGGCACCACTTGCAAAGGTGAGCTTGGCAATGTTTAACTTGTCTTTCAGAAGGTCGTACACAATCTTAATCATGCCTTCAACTGTCATGGTTTCTTTCGTTACCACCAATCTACTGTCAGGATAGGCTGTTGCCCATTGCGTCTTGAACGCTTCACCCTTCATTTTGTTTTGAGGATGGCCGTTCCGAATACCCTGCTTCTCATACACATCGAGAATGGCGGGCAAGAGAGGGTCGTCTTCCCTTAAAATGAGGGCATGGTCAAAGTTCTTTAACACATCCCAGGCCACTTTCTGAATCTCATTGCAAGGATATACCATATTGACACCAGGATTCACGCTTACGGTATCTTCCACTTCAATTGTCAAGATACCCGTATGCCCGTGCAGGTATTGGGCTTCGCCCTGAAACCCGTAGAACCTGTGGGCGTACTGCAAACTCAAAGTTGTAATGCTTCTCATAATGCAATTTTTTTAATTGTTAATAATACCGTTTCTCAGTTGCCAATGGGGTTCAATTCGTCGTTGTCCCCATATATGACTAATTGAGTATTACAAAGATAAGTGTGGTTGCGCAGTGATGAAAATCGAATATATTCATCTCGTCATCTATGAAAACGAACCTTTTCGTGCGTAGGTTTGAAAACAAAAAGTTCGGGCCTGAACATTCACTTCAAGTCCGAACTCTTGATGGATGAAACTCAATCCGTGTGAGTTTCATTACTGATAGGGCAATGTTCCTAATGCTCGACCCAGATGAGTTTGCTTGTGTCGTAACCTCGATTTTCTGCCTGCTTCAGCAAATGGTCAATGTCGTTCTTGTCCATTGTTGACGTGCGACTTAGAATCCACAAGTACTTGCCGTTTTTGCCTCCGACAAGCGCGTATCGGTAGTCGGGAGCCAATTCCAGCACGTTGTACTGCGTGTAGAACATCCAGAAAAAGGACACTTCAAGTTGTCCAGGCTTGGAATCGTCCAAACGGCGCACTTTTCCTTCCGACTGCTTGAATTTCCCATCCAATTGTCCCTTGAAGCCAGAATTTGTCACTTTGACGGTTCCGTCGTCTTGAAGTTCGTAGTAGGCCGTACAGCCTGTCAAGTTCCGTTCGAAACAGTGGTCGAAGCGTGCAATCTCATACCACATACCCATATAACGATTGATATCCAGTTCGTTAACGGTGGCTGTGTCCAATGGTGTAATGGTTTTGGAACACGACTCAAGTCCCATAAGAATCAGGACTCCTGAAAGTAATGCTGAAATCTTTTTCATAGCGCATTTAGTTTAAAAGGTTAAAACTTTAATTTTTATTGACACACAAAAGTAACGGTCGGTCTATGTATTGACAAAATCTATTTTCTCAACGATAATATTGATAGAAGCGATAATGACGGTGCGTCTATGCAGAACGACGATTTCAATGGCGTATCCTTCAGGACTTGTGCGTATTGTC
>CALABN010000283.1 GCA_937885735.1 uncultured Bacteroidota bacterium
GCAAGGCACTTTGGTCATATCGTTGACGTATGGCATCACCTTGATTGTATAGTTGAACTTGTCGGCGAAGCGGAATTTTTCAAGTGTCAGGTAATTCTTTATGAACTCTATTTCCTCATTCAGTTCGTGGCCGAATTTGTCCAAGTCGCCAAGCGACGTGCGTATGAATTTTGACACAGTGTTCAAGTTGGCCAAAGCCAGTTCCGTATCGTTTTTGTGCATTGAGAAGGCAACCGAATTCAAGGCGTTGAACAGGAAATGAGGGTCAATGGAACTGCGGAGCATATCCGATTTCAACTGGTAGAATTCGCTTTGCACCTTCAGGGCCTTTTCTGTGCGCTTGTTTTGAATACGGTAAAAAACGTAGAACGCCGTTGCCAACAGCAATAGAATCAATATTTTTACTGCAAAGAAATCAATAAGATATGTAGCCAGTACTACAATAATCAGTATTGCCAGTATCAGGTAAATTTTGGCATTGTTGGATTTGGTTTTCATTTCAGGTTATTTTTTTCGTGATATGGTATAGTCAATTAGGTCCAAAAGTGATTGACGGGCTTCGTTGTCGGGAGTCTCGTTCAGTATGGCCTTTGATTTTTCCACAAATCCAGCCATTGCCTTTTGTGCGTATTCCAGGCCGTTATGGTTGCGGACAAAATCCATAAGCACGCTTATGTCGGCATCCGATTTGGTTTTCAGACGCAACAGTTTAATCATTTTCTTGCGTTCGCAGGCAGGACTGTTTTGCAAGGCATAAATCAGGGGCAGGGTTATTTTCCGTTCTTTCAGGTCGTTTCCTGCGGGCTTGCCGAAAGAGCCGTTCACCTCGTAATCGAACAGGTCGTCGCGTATCTGGAAAGCAATGCCCAGATATTCGCCCAGCAAGCGCATACGGTCAATGTCGGCATCGCTAGCCCCTACGGAATTTGCGCCAGCGGTGGTGCAGGCAATCATAAGTGCCGCGGTTTTTTTGCGTATCACCTCGTAGTAGGTTTCTTCGGTGATGTTGAGGTGGCGTGCCTTCTCAATCTGAAGAAGTTCGCCTTCGCTCATTTCCTCTACAGCCTTTGAAACAATCTCGAGTTGCTTGTATTCCTTTTTGTTGACGGCAAGCAACAGTCCGCGAGCAAGCAGATAGTCGCCGACAAGTACAGCCACCTTGTTTTTCCAAATGGCGTTAATCGACCAAAAACCGCGACGCTTGTCAGATTCGTCAACAACGTCGTCGTGCACGAGCGATGCAGTGTGCATCAGTTCAATCAATGTGGCTGCGTGGTATGTGTGTTCCGATATTTCACCATACAGTTTTGCAGTGAGAAACACCAACATAGGTCTTATCTGCTTGCCTTTCTGTTTCATAAGGTAGAACAGCAGAAGGTCGAGCAGACGTGTGTTGCTTCGCAAAAAATTGCGGAAATAAGGCTGAAACTTGTCCATTTCAGTCTGTATGGGCGCTTTTATTGTCTGTAGGTCCGCCATTGATTGGTTTTTTGTCAAATGTAATTCATAATTTGTTACCTGCAAATGGATAAAAGTTGCGGAATCACATTTTGGCATTGTTTTTATAAAAAACGATAGGCTGTCTTTGGGGACAGCCTATCGTTTTGATTATCTGTGTCAAATTATACAAATTCCTTGCTTATTTTTTCAGCGATTGCCTTGAATTCGTCTTGTGACAGTTCCATTTTGTTGGTAAATCGCACGTCGCTCTCGCTATTCATAGGAATAAGGTGAATGTGAGCGTGAGGAACTTCAAGTCCGAGTACCACAACGGCAACCTTCTTGCAGGGAATGGCTTTTTTTACAGCCTTTGCAACGCGTTGTGCAAACTGGTGCAATCCACCCAGCACTGAAGGTTCAAGGTCGAATATGTAGTCAACTTCCTGTTTTGGTATTACCAGAACGTGACCCTTTTGTACAGGGTTGATGTCGAGGAATGCGAAATAATCCTTGTCTTCGGCAATCTTGTAACACGGAATCTCGCCGTTTACTATTTTAGTGAATATTGATGCCATACAGGTGTGTTTGTTACTTATGCAATAGGTCCTATTTCAAGAATCTCGAATTTCATAATGCCGTTTGGCACCTTCACTTCAGCCACGTCACCAACTTTGTGGTTCATAAGACCTTGAGCAATAGGTGTATTGACCGAAATCTTGAATTCCTTCAGGTTGGCTTCGGTTTCTGACACAATGCAGTATGCCATTGTTGCGCCGTTGGCAACGTTCTTGATTTTCACTTTTGAAAGAATCTGCACTTTGCTGAAATCGAGTTTTGACTCGTCAATGACACGTGAACTCAATATTTTAGCCTCAAGTTGTGAAATCTTAAGTTCCAACAGGCCTTGAGCCTCTTTGGCGGCGTCGTATTCAGCATTTTCTGACAAATCACCTTTATCCCTTGCTTCAGCAATGGCCTGTGATATTCGAGGTCTTTCTACCGATTTGAGGTGTTCCACTTCAGCAACAAGTTTTTTAAGACCTTCGCTTGTGATGTAGGAAATCTTGTCCATAATATTTTTTTTAAGTGATTATAAAACAAAAAGAATTCCGCATTTCTGCGGAACTCTTTCGATATACAAATATAAGTTTTTTTATCGAGAAACCGAATTTTCCGTCAAGGAAAACCTTTCTGTGACGTTTATTTTTCCTTGAAACCTACCAAAATTGAGACGCAACCGCTTTTTGTGTCTTCGTTGGTGGTGTTTTCAGGAACGCTCACTTCAACAACCAGCAGTTGGGTTGAGTTGGTTGAGAAATCCCAAGTGTCGGTGTATCCGTGGTCGGCATTTGTAAACAGTTCCTTGCCTTCTACGTCAAGCAGACGGAAAGTGACGTCGCCAAGGTTGTCGTCGCAAACAACTATGCGGTAGTCCTGGTTGCTGTAGAATGTCAGCATCAGTTCGGCAATGTCGCCTTGATTCAGCACTGCGCTGTTCAATTGACCATTGTAGATGTATGGGTCAAGTTTTGGCTTGCACTCGTTTTTGATAAATGTCTTGCATTGTGCCTGAACGTTTGCCTGAATCATCATACAAACGGTTGCCATTGCTAAAATCCTAAATATCCTTTTCATAACAGTATAGTTTTGTCGTGGTGTGGTGTTTATTTATTAGTCGATAATGTTGTCTCTTATTTCTGCAACCAGAGTGGCTATTTCCTGCAGTTGGCTGTTGCTGATGCTTACAGTGACAGGTGCGTCAATGGTGGTTACGTGTTCGTCCTGGTCAGTGTTTACGACTACTGACTTGTCGTATTTAACCTCGATGCCGTCGTAAATTGACTGAATCTTGTTGAAGTCTTCCATAAACGATGCAACTTCAGGTGTCTCGCTGTATGTTTTGAGCAGGTTCACCAAGTTTGACACGGTGTATTTCTGGTCGACAATGTTGTTGATGATGTCTTGCTTTGCGTTTGGCTCTGTTGCAAGGCTGGTGGCGAAGTACATACCTTCAACCCACGCGCCTACCAATATGAGCGATGCGGTCATATCGCGCTCGTTTTCCTTCAGATAACTGTCGGCTTTGGCGTAAGTATCTGAAATGATGAAGAATATTGAGTCGCGGTTTTCAAGGCTCTGTTCAACCCTGTTAATTGTTTCCGAACCTTCTTCTTCAGGAATCTGAAGTTTTTCAGTCACTTTCTTAATCACTGACAGGTAGTTGATTGCCTCCTGCAGTTGGTCGTAAATACGGCAGTAGCAAAGGTCGGCACCGTAAACGCCGAAGTTGAGTGCCAGACGGCTCGATGTGTTGTATTTTTCAAGGTTGTCTGCCGAATTGAGCAGTTCGCTGTTGAATGGTTCTTCTGTCTTCAGCAGGGTCTGTGTGATTTCAACAGGTGAAGGCAAGTTGAAGAATATTTTTTTGACTGTTGCCTCGCATTCATTGCTGTCAATAGTCAGCACATTCTTGATTTGTTGGCCTTTGGGCTTCTTGTTTTCACTTGTACACGCAACTGCCAAGCAAGCAAGAAAAATGGCTAACACCTTGTATGTGAGTTTCATATGCTAATGCTTTTATACTTTGTTATTTTGTGCGTGAAGATACTAACTTTTTGCACACATTTCCAAAATTATATAAATAAACGGTATAACGGCCATTTGTTCCGATTTTTTGGCAAAAAAAGAACGGAAGCGCATCATTGCCCGCTTCCGTCCTTACATATTGAATATGTATAGTATTCTTTACAGTGAGTAGCTGAATCCAATTGAGAGCAGGTATGCGTCTTTAGGCTTTTTCAGCGGACGGTCGGTGTGCTGGTAGCCGAATGCCACGCTTGCGCCCAGTGCATCGGTTATGTCGTACTCGCAACCCGCAAACGCCCTGATACGCTCAATGGTGTTCTGCACGGGGTTGTTGAGAGCCTGTGTCAGTTCAACGCTTGCGTATGGCGACCAGGCCTTGCTCTTGTTGCTGTAGGCCACCTGCAACTTGTGGCGCAGGCATAGACTGGCGTATTCGTACGGTGCCGACGACCAGTCGGTCTGGAAACGCTCGCGCAGGCTCACCACAATGTCGCTTTCCGTCTTGTGGCGCAGTGTTACGTTGAGCAAAAGCCTGTGGCCACGCACGTAGCCGTCGTCGAAGTCGTTGGCGTACGAGTATTGGTAGCCAGCGCCCAGACGCAGTTTCTTGTGCAGTGCGTATGTGCCCGACAGCGAAACGCTGTTCTTGCTGAATGTTGTAGAGTTGTTGCATAGGCGCAGTTCCTCTTCCAACGAGAACGACAGTTTCTTGTCTATCTTCTTCTTTATCTCAATTGAACTCCACGTCTGGAAATCGTCGGACTGTGCCCGTGTTGCCAACGGCAAGAGCATCATTCCGCCAATAAGCGCAGTGCATATTGTCTTTAGTGGAAATTCCATTGTCATTAGTTTTTTTGTCAACCCATTCAGGATTAATTGCTTTCGTTAGAATAGTTCTTGTATGAGATGCGAGTGTGCTCGATTACGGCTTGTTGCTCCTTGCTGAAGTACACTTGCAGGCGGGCAATGTCTTTCTGGTAGTCGAGTTTCAGCACTTCAATCTTTGCAATGTTGACGCCCATACGTTTTTCGAGTTCGGCAACGAGTTCGGCTTCCTTTTCAGGGCAGACAAGTTCTATCTTTTCAAAGATTACTATTGCAACGCCCGAATTCTCAATCTTGAGTTTCTCCACAATCCACGCAATGGCGATAATCATACCGTTGGCGAAAATAAGTTCAGTGTAACTTACCTTCTTGTTTGCCAGCGAGTTGATTACTGCCAGACCAATGATGATGAACAGGTATGTCATCTCCTTGATTGGAATGGACATAGTGCGGTAGCGAATGATTCCGAACACGGCGAACAGGCCAAGTGCAAATCCAACCTGAAGTTTGACGCTTTCAAGCACAAAGCACATTAGGAAAATAACCTGGCCTATGAGCAGGAACGTGAACAGGAAGTCGCGACGCTGTGTTTTTGGGTAGTAGATACCGCGGATTACGATTACTGAAACCAAAAGGTTGAAGATGAAGCGGAAAACCAAGGCACCTATGCCAGATGCCGAGAACAATGGCATTCCGAAAAACAAATCGTTAACTTGCAAAATATTCATTTCTTTCTATTTTATTGATTAATAATTTTTTAGGTTTAAATGCGTTCTGCTTGAGGTCTTCGTGCAGGTACGATATTCCGATGCAGTACTTGCTCAAGCCGGTGTTGAGTCCGTGCACGTTTTTCATTATGTCGATGATAGGCGTGCGCGATGCAGAACGTTCCTTCTTCACTTCGGCTATGCACAAATGGTCGAGTTTCACGGTCTTGTCGCCGTAAGAGAACGACAGGTTGTGGTCGATTGTGATGCGTTCGTTTGTTTGGAACGAGGCCAGTGTTATGCGGGTGAAACCGTTAATCGACACAAAGTCGAGGTTGTCGGCCGAACGGTGAGTCTTCTCTTCGATGAACTTACGGCATTCGTCGTCGAGGGCATCGGTGCTTTGCACCTTGATGCGCGATTTTTTGGTCTGCCCCTTGTTGGTCTTGTGCTTTATCTCGAGAAACGACTGGTTGTTAACCTCGTAGGTCCGCATACGGATTTTGTAGCGGTCGGCGTGGCCTTTCTGGTGTTCAGAGAAGAAGAACCAGTCGGGCGTGTCCATATATTTGGTGAGGTAGAAGAACTCGCGCTGTCCGTTGATTTCGAGCACGTGGTAATGTTCCGACGCCTGCTTGAGCACGTTTGGCAACTCGTTGACCGAGAACACGAACTTGTTGTCCATTCGGTTCATCAGTTTGAGTCCGTCCATTTCCTCAAGCGAAATGGGTCTGAAGCATTGAAGGCTCTCGATTATTGCTTCTTCAGTCATCAGTCAAAGATTACAATTTCGGGTGCCTCTACTGTTTGGTTGTTCTTGTCAATCTTAACCTTGACCGAAACGGGAACCTTCAGTGGCGATGTTGGGTCGGCGCTGTCTTTCGACATAGCGTAGATGGTGTATTCGCCTTTTGTGAGGAACTCGAATTGGTAACGGCCGTCGAAGTCAGTGCGGAAATCATCGCTGTAGATTTCGTCGTTGCCGTATACTATATATACCCGTTCGTCTTGCAGGTAATATTCATCGTTGATTTTTGTGAAACTTGAGTTGTAGTCGATTACCTTCACGCGTCCAACTATTGTTGACGTACCGCCAAGGCCTTCGTCTTTGGAGCACGATGTGAATAGCATTGGGGCCAGTGCAATCAGTGCCAATCCTGTTTTTAGTAGTTGTTTCATTTTTTATTCTTTTTTGTTTTCTGTTTCGGCATTCAGATGAATAAATCCGAATTGGTCGCAAGTATAACTATACTATTTGTTGAAATGGTATAAATTTTCGCCAAAAACGGGTTTTATTTCGACAAAATTGCGTTTCGCCGAGTCTTGTGTGCGCCGTTTGTTCGTTTTTGAAAATCATTTGAAACGTTTCAGAATGTCTTCAATTACGCTGATCTTCTCGTCGAGCATCTGCTGTGTCTTGGCTTCGGCAAGCAGGCGCAGGTATGGCTCGGTGTTCGACGGGCGGATGTTGAACCACCAGTCGGGGAACTCCACGCGGTAGCCGTCGAAGTCGTATGATGCCGTAGGCTTTTCGGTTGCCGTGAAGTGGTCGCGGACGGCGTCCATTGCCTCCTGTTTCTGTTCAATCTTGAAGTTTATTTCGCCCGAGTTGGCGTATTTTGAGATGTTGCTGATGGCTTGCGAAAGCGTCTTTCCCTTCTTTTTCAGGTCAGATACGATTCCAAGCACAATGAGTGAAGCCATCATTCCCGAATCGGAGTAGTAGAAGTCGCGGAAGTAGTAGTGGCCAGCCAGTTCGCCACCGTAGATGCCGTCGATTTCACGAAGTTTGAGTGCGGCGTATGCACGTCCTACGCGCCACATATTCATTTTGGAGCCAAACTTTTCAACGTATTCGCCTACGGCTTTCGATGTGCGGATGTCTTGCAACACGTTGCCTTTCAGCCCTTTCTCTTCGAGGAAGTAGTGGGCCATAAGTCCGATTATGAGGTCGGGGCTGATGAATCGGCCTTGCTCGTCGATGAACATCACGCGGTCGGCATCGCCGTCGTAGATGACGCCCACATCGGCCTTGACACGCTTGACAAGTTCCTCCAATTGTCGGCAGTTGTCTTCAATTAGCGGATTTGGCTCGTGGTGCGGGAATGTCCCGTCGAGAACGTCGTTGATGTAGCACGGGCGTGTGCCGAATATGTCGCGGACAAGCAGTGATGCCATTCCGTTGGAGCAGTCGATGGCTACGCACAGGTTTGTCAGGTCCTTCAGGTATTTGCGTTGGAAGTTCTTGTACTCGTCGGTGAATCGGAATTCAACAATCTCGCCTTTTTGGCTTGCGGGCACAATGGGGTCGTTTTCCACCATTTGCTTTAACTCGCCCAATCCAGAGTCAAGTCCGACGGGCAGTGCGTTTGCGCGTGAAATCTTCAATCCGTTGTATTCTTTTGGGTTGTGCGATGCGGTTATCTGCACCGAGGCTTCGAAGTTGAATTTTGCCGTGCCATAGTAAACCATTGGCGTGGTGCAAAGTCCTGCATCATATACATTGGCGCCAGCATCGGTGATGCCCTTGCACAGGTATTCGAATATTTCAGGAGATGTGGTGCGCATATCGCGACCTACGAGTATCTTGTTGGTCTTGAATAATTTCGGAATGAAGAATCCGATTTTGTACACATCGTCCTTGTTGAATTGTTGAGGGTAAAGTCCTCGAATGTCGTAGGCGTGGAATGCGTTCATAGCGTTGTGTTTTTTAGCCATGCCGAAGATAATTATATTTATTTCATTGTTATCCGCTAACGTGAAAAGAACATGGTCCCGATAGCTATCGTGAATGCATGGCTAAACAGGTTGCGCAGATTTTATTTTATTATATTTCAAAAACATAAATCAAAGCCAATTGTGATTAAACCAAATACGAAAAAAATAAGCCCGCAATATGGATAAATGTCGCAAGGTGTCTATTTTACAAATACTTACACAAATAAAAAGGCACAAGCTCAATTTAGAATTTTGCCTTTACCGAGAAGTTTGGCAAAAGCCTGAAAAGTGTGGTTTGATAGGTCTTGATTCCCCCAGTGTAGGTGTCTCTCTCAAATCGGTAGCCCATTGGATTTTTGCGTCCATATACGTTGAACAGGCCAATATTGACGGTCCAGTCGACTTTTCCGTTTCGTCCTTCGGTATCGTAACTAACAGACAAGTCTAGCCTATGATAGTCGGGGAATCGGCTTCCATTGCGTTCTGAATAGATTGGTACGGTGAGGAATCTATCTTGGCTGTAATCGAAGAAACCGACAGGCAGTGTGACGGGGTGACCGCTTGTGTACATCCAGGCCGAACTTACCGACCAATTGTCTGTGAGCTTGTAGTTTGCGTTGATGCGGAAATCGTGCGGAATGTCGAAAGGCGAGTTGTACCAATCGCCGTTGTTGATATCTTCAATCTTGCGTTGAGCCTTTGAATACGAATAACTTATGTTGCCAGTAAGCCTGCCTGCATCTTTTTTCAGGTTTATCTCGATGCCGTAAGCCTTTGCCTTGCCGTTTCTAGTCTCGCCCTCAATATAAGGGTTGTTGAGCAGACGGGCGTGGCCGACAAAATCGATTTGGTTTTTGCATAGTTTGTAATACAGTTCAGCCGAAAGGAAATACATATCGCCTAGGCTTTGGAACCATCCAGCCGACACCACATCTACCAATATAGGCTTTATGTTCGGGTTGGCGGGGAACCACGTTTCGAGTGACGAGTAAGACAATGCGTTGTTTTGCAACACTTGCATATATTGTGCATTGCGGGCGTATGCCAGTTTTAGCGATATGTCGCCGTTGGCTTTTATGTTTACGTTGATGCGAGGTTCGGCATTGACACTTGAATGGTAAACGCCTTTCTTGTTCACGTTTTCCTTTACCGCCACGTGATTTTCGTCGTAGTCGTACCAGGTGGCTTTGCCTGCATTTTGGAAGAATGACAGCCTGACACCATAGTTGAGTCCTAGCCAGTTGGTTAGTTCAATGTCGTTGAGCACGAACAGGCTGTGCTCAAAAGCCCGAATGCGCGGAACCGACTGCAATGTGTCGACAGTTTCGCCAGGTATGAACTTGTGATAAATTGAACCTGCACCAATCTTGACGGTATTGCCAGGGCGAAGGTAATACGACAGGTCGAACTTGAGGTTCAGGTCGTTGATGCCTGTGAGCCATTTGTTGCTTCGGTTCTTGTCTTTGAATTCCATATAGTTTTGATAGTCGCTCACAATGAACGATGTGTTAAGGAACATCTTGCTTCCAAGATTGGCATTCCAGCGCAGGGTGCCAGTGGTGTTGCCCCATTTGTTGAAATATCCGTCGGCAGACTCTATACGGTCTTTGCCATTATAGAACGACAGATATAGGCGATTGTTTTCGCCAATGCGGGTGTTCATCTTAACGTTGATGTCATAAAACGCAGGCACCATTGAAACCGTACCGCCTTTGGGGTCGAGGAAGAAATCGACAAGGCTTTTCCTGCCCGAGACAAGGAAACTCGACTTGCCCTTGACAATAGGGCCGTTTGCCGATACAGACGATGAGAACGGGCTCAATCCTATGGAAAAGTCAAAATCGTTAGTGTTGCCTTCCTTCATCTTGCAGTCGATGACCGATGATACGCGACCGCCATACTGTGCAGGCATATTGCTCTTGTACAAGTCAACGTGGTTTATGGCATCGGGTGTGAACACCGACACAAGGCCGAACATATGCGATGGGTTGTAGATAGGGGCTTCGTCGATGAGGATGAGGTTTTGGTCGCTACTGCCACCTCGTACGAACATTGCCGACGAGCCGTCGCCAAGCGTCTTTATTCCCGACTGCATCTGAATGGCTTTTATGACGTCAGGTTCGCCAAGCATTGTGGGCATTTTGCCTATGGCTTTCATCGATAGTTTCTCGGAGTTGAACTCGTTTGCCTCAAGCGGGCGTCTGTGCGATTCTGCCGAGACGTTGACGGCTTCAAGGCTTATTGATGATTCTTCAAGCGCGATGTTTTGGCTGATGTCGTGGTTGAGGTCGACATTGATGATAATGTTATCATATCCTAAGAACGAATATGAAATCTCATATTTGCCAGCAGGCAGTGATAGCGAGTAGTAGCCGTAACTGTTTGCAGAGGTTCCCTTGTTCAGGTTGCTCTCATAAATGGTGGCACCTACAAGCACTTCGCCGTTGCGTTTGTCTTTTACATATCCACTTATGGTGTGGTTTTGCTGAGCAAATGAAATGACAGTCCAAAGGGTAAATATTATGGCAAGGGTTAATTTCATTTTATTGGTTGATTAATATTTTTTCTATTATGATTGT